>NZ_JABERS010000096.1:0-3064 GCF_013168745.1 Aeromonas sp. TW 6
TGTGGTCGTGGCAGAGGTGGTAGGATAGGCATCAACTCAGTCCTTTGGGTGTGGCTTGTTTTGTTTAGCGACTAATCAGATCGCACAAACTGGACTGAGTTCCCTTCCTCCGGTGATCTACTATTCGAAACAGCTATTTAGGCTCAAAGTAAGAAAACACTATCACCAACTCCTCTGATAAACACTTTCATGTCAGATTAGGGAGGGTGACATGAGTAACGTCAGGTAAAGTATTTAATTTTTATTGTGAGGGGTGAAGCCAATGGCAAAAAATGAATCAAGAAAAAGAGATGACTTTAGTTATGAAACTATTAGACGAATTAAAGGGATGGCTGGGGATGTATGTTCTATGCCTCAATGCAGGGTGATAACAGGTGGCGCAAAACTATTACGTGACAATACATTTAGTATAGGCGTAGCTGCTCATATATGTGCTGCTTCTCCCGGCGGCCCACGCTATGATGCAAACATGTCTAAGGAGCAGCGTAAAAGTTATGAAAATGGAATTTGGCTATGTCAGACACACGCTAGAATAATTGATGCCGACCCATCAAGATTTCCTGTTGAAATCCTAGCTTCTTGGAAGAGTGAAGCGGAAAAATGGTCAATGAGCAGTGTTGGACAAAAATTAATAACTCAGCTTGAACACGATAAAGCCGTTAGGGTTGCGGTTGGACGTTCGATTGCTGATCTCTTAGGTGGTGGAGACGCAATAAATGCTCCCATTCAAGATATTGTTCTTGGCTATGAGGAAGGGTTAAATGAGCTTGATTCTAGGTTCCTTGTTAAGGTTGCAAGGAGAAGCAATGGTATTTTAGAGCATCAAATTTTCTCAAAACCAGGAGAACAAGGACGATTCAACATAACTTTTAAAAACAAGTCGATTAATGATAGTGTTGAAAAATCGATCATAAGAATGATTGAACATGGTGAAAAAGTACGTTTTGAACGGGATGAGTTTGAGTTTTCTGGTTCAAAGCTATTTGAACACATTCCAACTAATGAAGGTGGCTGGCTATCGATAGGTGGTGGGAATAGGCCAGTTGAGCTTGCTATATACTTAATAATGAAAGATGGCGAGGAAGAGGAGTTTGCTAACTTCAAGTCTATGCTTGTATCGGGAACTAAGTATGGAAAAATAACTGGTGAAGCTTTTTCTGGATTGTTATCAGCTAACTTTAACTTTTCTATATGTGGTGAATATCCTAAGCTGAATATAGCCTTAAATTCTAAGTTCTGGATTGGTCAAGATGTGAATAGGTTAGGCTACTTCTCCAATATCAAGAAAATAGTGAAGCACCTACGTGGAGATAATGTTTCAGGTTTTGCTGTTGATATAATCAGGGATAAGCAGGCCTATAGGGTAGGAACTGGTAGTTTAGAAAATACAACGTCATTTTCTAATGCTATGATTTGGCATGTAGATATATTGAGTGCCGCACGGAAAGTTTCTAATGTTCTTTTTCAACCTCTTACGGTAAAGGATTTCGATATGTCCGTGGAAGATGAGGAGACTTTGATGAGATATGCAGCACTCTTAGAAGGAGATCTCATTGAAACGGTTAGCGCCGGACATGAATTCTGTCAAGGAGTGTTTTCCCCTGATGGCCCTAAATATTACAATGAGATTTTACATGAAAAAAATGAGCCATCTGTACGTTTTGTAGAGGACGAAGGGCGATTTTTCAATATCCTCGGCAATCAAATAAAGCCCCCTCCTGTCAATATAAATATTGAACCATGTGCGGTCAATAGATTCAGTTATGTTGAGGGGCATAATGCTGGTAAGGATGGATTTGTAGTTTATGCCGTAGATGGTACAAAATGTGTAGTTTCTCTTCATAAAGATCGCCAATGGGTATTTGATTCAAAAGATATAGATTCTTTATAAAGCCTTTGAATATATTTCGTCTCGTCAGCTCGACTTGATTACATGAGAATAAGCATCCCCCCGATGCTTTTTACACTAAAGTCCAGCCGTTGATAAAAGGAGCCTGCATGTACCTGCCACCCCATTTCGCCGTTACCGACCCCGAGGCGCTGCACCAGCTGATGCAGGCGCACCCCCTGGGGGCCCTGATCACCTGCGGTGAAGGGGGGCTGGATGCCAACCACCTGCCGTTCGAGTTCGACGGGGCGCAGGGGGCCCACGGTGTGCTGCGGGCCCATGTGGCTCGCAACAACCCGCTTTGGCAGGAGGTGAAAGACGGCGACGAGGTGCTGGTGATCTTCCGCGCCGCCGAGGGTTATATCTCCCCCAGCTGGTATCCGGGCAAGCAGGTGCATCACAAGCAGGTGCCCACCTGGAACTATGCCGTGGTGCACGCCCATGGCCGTATCCGGGTGAGGGACGATGCCCGCTTCGTGCGTCGCCTGCTCGCGACCCTGACCCGTACCCACGAGGCGGGAGAGTCCATTCCCTGGAAGATGGCTGATGCACCGAGAGACTATCTCGAGACCATGGTACAGGCCGTGGTAGGCATAGAGATCGAGATTGAGCGGCTGGTCGGCAAGTTCAAGCTGGGTCAGAACAAAGAGGCGGCGGATCGCCTGGGAGCGGCCAATGCCCTGCAGGAGCGCGGGCAGACCGCGCTGGCCGGCGCCATGCTGAACCCGCCTCCTTCACAGCCCTAGCGTGACACCTTGAGATTCGGCCCGACAAAAACGGCAACCGCTAGGTTGCCGTTTTTCATGGTTCCACTCCCGCTCACGCGCTGGCATTGAGCAGCTTGCCGACACCTTCCCCCGGGCCCTGGGGCAGGGTCTGTTTGAAGGCGTAGAGCAGCTGATCGAGGTTGAGGTCGCTGTTGCCAAGGGAGCTCTTGAGGGTGTCGAGCTCGCTTTGCAGCGCATCGAGGCGGGTGCTCTGGGTGCCGTCTGCCAACTGGGTGCGGGCGGCGTCGATGGCCTGGGGCAGCGATTGGCCTGAGTACTCCTGCCGACATTCCGCACCTGATTTAGGAATAAATTTGCCGATAGCGCTCACCCAATACCTCCAAAATGATCTGCTGGTCTCCTGTTAGCTCCGTTACTTGTGGCGGAGCTTCTCCCAGTCGATATTCAT
>NZ_JABERS010000097.1:0-2930 GCF_013168745.1 Aeromonas sp. TW 6
CGCAAGGCGAGCGTAAGACGGAAGCAAAAAATCGCAGGAATGAGCAGTGAATATCTGGAAACGGTACTCAATGCGGGTCTCAAAAAACTGGGTGAAATTTAACAAAATGTTCACGCTCTCACCCTGAACGGTATCCCAAGGCGCTGTGCGGGTGGTGTTCGTTATAATGCTCAAACGCGATGGCCAAATTGCCTACCGCTGTTCGGCTATCTGGTTTCGGCATCATCTCGATATAGTCTCGCTTCATCGTCTTCACGAAGCACTCCGCTATACCGTTGCTCTGTGGGCTTCTCACCGCAGTCGTTTTGGGCTCCAACCCGATTTCTCGTGCAAACGCGCGGGTCTCATGGGCTCGATACGCCGAACCATTATCAGTCAGCCACTCCACCGGTGATGCCGGCAACGCATCCCCGAAGCGACGCTCAACAGACCTCAGCATGACATCTTGCACCGTGGCACTGTCGTAACCCCCGGTACTGGCAGCCTAGTCCAAGGTTTCCCTGTCACAGCAGTCCATGGCGAACGTGACTCGTAGTTTTTCACCGTTATCGCAGCGAAACTCGAAGCCATCTGAGCACCAACGTCGATTGCTCTCCTTGACGGCAACACGCCCCTGATGTGCCCGCTGGGTCAATGGTGCAGCCGGTTTTCTTTCCAGCAACAGGCCATGATCGCGCATGACGCGATATACCCGTTTGGCGTTTACCACAGGCTGTCGTGTTGCCTCTGACCGACGCCGTAACAGCGCCCAGACTCGACGATAGCCATAGGAGGGAAGCTCAGCCATCGCCTCCATGATCCGGCCAAGTAAGGCAGCATCATCATGCAGGCGATGATGACGACCATCTTGCCAACCTGGTTTTCGATGAACACGAACGGATAGCTGCGCACGCGATACATTAAGGGCCTGGCTCACAGCACTTAATCGTCGTCCCCCGGCAACAAGGGCGCATGCGCAATCCATTTTTTGCTCGACCAACCTCTACGGCTTCTTTGAGGATCTCGTTCTCCATGGTTTTCTTCCCGAGCAGACGCTGGAGCTCTCGGATCTGCTTGATGGCAGCAACCAACTCGAAGGCTGTAACAACATCCTCACCGGCGGTGATCGCCGTGAGAGAGCTTTCCTGGAATTGCTTACGCCATTTGAAAAGCTGGTTGGCGTTGACGTCGTGCAAGCGAGCTACATGAGAGACGGTCATTCCGGGCTCAAAGGTCTGCTGCACGATGGAGATCTTTTCCGGCGTCGACGACGCTCAGCCCCTGTTAACATAGATGGTCGCCCCGGTTTGCCAAGCCCTCAATCAATGAAAGTGAGTCAGGTGGAGATTGCAGCCATAGATCCGGATTTCACCGAGGCAACAGCCTCTATCCCTGATGGAATTCGCTGACTGGCTCCTCTATCACTTACAGCGCACTTAACGACGTGCTGTGTTAACACCGGGTTTTGCCAGCCACGGTCTGACCTGTCTCGCCATCACTTCATGATTGCCTGCGCAATCTGTGCTTCATTATCATTGCCAACCGTCTTGTTGCAGGGCTGTCAGCCCGCCCTTACTAAACCTGTTTTTCATGCGGCCATGCCATTGTGAGCATCATATTTTCTGTCGTGTGCCAGCAATGCCCAGATGATTCTAGCCGTCTGCGCTACCGCCGCCACGTTAGGGTTGCGCCGTGCCATCACCCCGGCCAACCAGCTTCCTGCAAACGACTCCTTGTGTTCTGCTACTCGTAGCACCGCCCGAGCGCCATGAATTAACAGTGTGCGCAAGTAGCTGTCGCCGCGCTTGCTGATCCCCAGCAGGGTCTGCTTGCCACCGCTGGAGTGTTGCCGTGGCACCAACCCCAGCCACGCGGCCAACTGCCTGCCATTCTGGAAATTTCTCGGATTGCCAATGGAGGCCACCAGGGCGCTGGTGGTGATAGGACCTATACCGGGTAGCTGTGCCAATGTTTGGCTGGCGACACTGTCTCGATGCCAGCGTACGCTCGCTTCCTCCAGCTCGTTGACCTGCTTATTGAGTTCCTTGAGGTGCTCGTGGAGTCGCATCAGCAACAGGCGAAACGTCCCTGGCAAGCAGTTTTCACTGTCCTCCAGGAATTCGGGAACACGCTGGCCGATGTGGGTGATGCCCTGGGGGATGATGAGCCCATATTCCGCCAAAAGTCCTCGGATCTGGTTGGCCTGGGCGGTCCTGGCCTTGACGAACCCCTGCCTAGCACGATGCAGGGCTAGGACGGCTAACTGTTCGCTACTCTTTATCGGCACGAAGCGCATGGTTGGCCGGGTTACCGCTTCGTAAATGGCCTCGGCATCGGGGGCATCATTCTTGTTTGTTTTGACGTAGGGTTTGACGAATTGAGGTGCCATCAGCTTGACGGTATGCCCCAGACCTTGCAGCTTGTTGGCCCAGAAATGGGCGCTACCACAAGCTTCCATGCCGATCAGACAGGCGGGCAAGTTGGCAAAGAAAGTGATCATCTGGTCCCGCTTGAGCTGCTTTTTCAGAAGCACTTTGCCGCGCTCATCCACGCCATGAACCTGCAGGACATTTTTGGCCAAATCGATGCCAATCGTGGTGATTTTCATAGCGTTCGCCTCTCTACAGTCAGTGGGAATATCTTTGCCACATTGGCACGTTAGATGCCGTTTGGGGAGGGGCGACCATCCCATTACTTCGACCATCTTCTCGTTGCGACTAGTACTGAACATAGTTCCAAGACTACCTCTTAAGTTAAGAGGGGCGAAGTGTCTGGATCTTCAAGGGGCCAATCTAGGATCTTCAAGGGACCAATCTACAATGTGCCTAAATAACTGATCCCAATAGTGCTACACCTTCGCTGTGCCATAGCCATTCCCCGGGAAAGGAGACACGGTATCCATGAAGTGTTTCACTCGGGCCAGCAGGTTTGCCATCCCTATGCATTGATGA
>NZ_JABERS010000098.1:0-2863 GCF_013168745.1 Aeromonas sp. TW 6
CGACACTTCTTGGGGTTGTATGGTTAAGTGACTAAGCGTACATGGTGGATGCCTTGGCAGTCAGAGGCGATGAAGGACGTACTAACCTGCGATAAGCCGTGAGCAGTCGGTAAGAGACATTACGACTCACGGATTTCCGAATGGGGAAACCCACTTAGCATAAGCTAGGTATCGCTGCGTGAATACATAGCGCAGCGAGGCGAACCGGGAGAACTGAAACATCTAAGTACCCCGAGGAAAAGAAATCAACCGAGATTCCCTCAGTAGCGGCGAGCGAACGGGGATTAGCCCTTAAGCATCTTGGAAGTTAGTGGAACGGTCCTGGAAAGGCCGGCGATACAGGGTGATAGCCCCGTACACGAAAACAACCTTGATGTGAAATCGAGTAGGGCGGGACACGTGACATCCTGTCTGAATATGGGGGGACCATCCTCCAAGGCTAAATACTCCTGACTGACCGATAGTGAACCAGTACCGTGAGGGAAAGGCGAAAAGAACCCCTGTGAGGGGAGTGAAATAGAACCTGAAACCGTGTACGTACAAGCAGTGGGAGCCCTTCGGGGTGACTGCGTACCTTTTGTATAATGGGTCAGCGACTTACATTTTGTAGCGAGGTTAACCGTATAGGGGAGCCGTAGGGAAACCGAGTCTTAACTGGGCGTCTAGTTGCAAGGTGTAGACCCGAAACCGGGTGATCTAGCCATGGGCAGGTTGAAGGTTGAGTAACATCAACTGGAGGACCGAACCCACTAACGTTGCAAAGTTAGGGGATGACCTGTGGCTGGGGGTGAAAGGCCAATCAAACTCGGAGATAGCTGGTTCTCCCCGAAAGCTATTTAGGTAGCGCCTCGGACGAATACTACTGGGGGTAGAGCACTGTTTGGGCTAGGGGGTCATCCCGACTTACCAACCCCATGCAAACTCCGAATACCAGTAAGTACTATCCGGGAGACACACGGCGGGTGCTAACGTCCGTCGTGAAGAGGGAAACAACCCAGACCGCCGGCTAAGGTCCCAAAGTTCTGGTTAAGTGGGAAACGATGTGGGAAGGCTCAGACAGCTAGGATGTTGGCTTAGAAGCAGCCATCATTTAAAGAAAGCGTAATAGCTCACTAGTCGAGTCGGCCTGCGCGGAAGATGTAACGGGGCTCAAACCAGGCACCGAAGCCGCGGATTCACGCTAAGCGTGAGTGGTAGGGGAGCGTTCTGTAAGTCTGCGAAGGTGTATCGAGAGGTATGCTGGAGATATCAGAAGTGCGAATGCTGACGTAAGTAACGATAAAGGGGGTGAAAAGCCTCCTCGCCGGAAGACCAAGGGTTCCTGTCCAACGTTAATCGGGGCAGGGTGAGTCGACCCCTAAGGTGAGGCCGAAAGGCGTAATCGATGGGAAGCAGGTTAATATTCCTGCACGACTTGTAATTGCGATGGGGGGACGGAGAAGGCTAGGTGGGCCAGGCGACGGTTGTCCTGGTGAAAGTGCGTAGGTGGTGTTTCTAGGCAAATCCGGAGACACAACACTGAGACACGAGACGAACGCACCACGGTGCGGAAGCCATTGATGCCCTGCTTCCAGGAAAAGCCTCTAAGCTTCAGATTACAAGTCATCGTACCCCAAACCGACACAGGTGGTCGGGTAGAGAATACCAAGGCGCTTGAGAGAACTCGGGTGAAGGAACTAGGCAAAATAGAACCGTAACTTCGGGAGAAGGTTCGCTCTTGATGGTGAAGTCCCTTGCGGATGGAGCTGTCGGGAGTCGCAGTGACCAGATGGCTGGGACTGTTTATCAAAAACACAGCACTCTGCAAACACGAAAGTGGACGTATAGGGTGTGACACCTGCCCGGTGCCGGAAGGTTAATTGATGGGGTTAGCGCAAGCGAAGCTCTTGATCGAAGCCCCGGTAAACGGCGGCCGTAACTATAACGGTCCTAAGGTAGCGAAATTCCTTGTCGGGTAAGTTCCGACCTGCACGAATGGTGTAACCATGGCCATGCTGTCTCCACCCGAGACTCAGTGAAATCGAATTCGCCGTGAAGATGCGGTGTACCCGCGGCTAGACGGAAAGACCCCGTGAACCTTTACTACAGCTTGGCACTGAACATTGAACCTACATGTGTAGGATAGGTGGGAGGCTTTGAAGGCGTGACGCCAGTTGCGCTGGAGCCGTCCTTGAAATACCACCCTTGTATGTTTGATGTTCTAACGCAGGGCCCTGAATCGGGCTCGCGGACAGTGCCTGGTGGGTAGTTTGACTGGGGCGGTCTCCTCCCAAAGAGTAACGGAGGAGCACGAAGGTTGGCTAATCCTGGTCGGACATCAGGAGGTTAGTGCAATGGCATAAGCCAGCTTAACTGCGAGACGGACAGGTCGAGCAGGTACGAAAGTAGGTCATAGTGATCCGGTGGTTCTGAATGGAAGGGCCATCGCTCAACGGATAAAAGGTACTCCGGGGATAACAGGCTGATACCGCCCAAGAGTTCATATCGACGGCGGTGTTTGGCACCTCGATGTCGGCTCATCACATCCTGGGGCTGAAGTCGGTCCCAAGGGTATGGCTGTTCGCCATTTAAAGTGGTACGCGAGCTGGGTTCAGAACGTCGTGAGACAGTTCGGTCCCTATCTGCCGTGGGCGTTGGATGATTGAAGGGAGTTGCTCCTAGTACGAGAGGACCGGAGTGAACGAACCTCTGGTGTTCGGGTTGTCACGCCAGTGGCACTGCCCGGTAGCTAAGTTCGGAATCGATAACCGCTGAAAGCATCTAAGCGGGAAGCGAGCCCTGAGATGAGTCATCCCTGACCCCTTGAGGGTCCTAAAGGGCCGTTGGAGACCACAACGTTGATAGGTGGGGTGTGTAAGCGTAG
>NZ_JABERS010000099.1:0-2629 GCF_013168745.1 Aeromonas sp. TW 6
CCCCCGCCGGGGGCCCCGTCAGGCGCAACGAGGCCAGCGGCCTTGGTCACAAGCCAGAGGATAGCGATCTCCAACATCACCGGGTTCGACTCCGCGACGGTGAGGATGTGGGCCTCCTGCCTGAAACGTCGGATAGCCTTCCACTGCACCGAGGTCAACGTTGCCAGGACGGACGCCTGCTCATCCTCCGCCTTGTTGGCAAGCTCCTCGTCGGACAGCTCGTTTGATATCTGTAACAACAATCTAAGGCCGTTGCTCCAGTAGAGTTGCCGGCGACCGGCGAACGCTTCGGCATAGACCCTGAAGAGAGCCGTAGCCCGCTCGGGGGGATAGTCGGGGTCATCGCCATCAAGAACGGCCCGCAGCAGGCCCCAAGGGGTAGCCCCCTTCCTCCTGGTCTGCTTCATGTGCGCCTTGGTCATTTCATCCTCCAGGCCCCACTTGCTGGCGTACTCGCCCGCCTTGCTCCCATCCTGGACAGTCACACCATGCTCCCAGGAAGGAACAGGGAGACCGGCCAACCGGCAAGCCCGTTGCCAAGCTGCTCGATAGGCCCCTTCCAGGAACAACGGGTCAACGCCCTTGGAGGTAAACAGGATCAAGTGGAAATGGGGATGGAAGCCGTTCTGGCCGTGGGTCACTTCCAGGGCCCGGATATAGCCGTGCAGGACTTCGCCCGGGAGATCCCGCTCGATGGTGCCCTTGATGGCATGCTTGCCGCAGGATAGACGCTTGAGCGCATCTGAGAGCCTGCCCAGGAGCTCCTGGAGGTTGTCGCCCACACCGTGAGGAACGGTGAGGGTAACGAAGTGAGCCCGCATACCGCGCGCGCCAGCCTCATGCAGGGCGGCCTTGAGCTCGACCCGGCGACGCTCAGAGATCTTGCCTGCACAGACCGGGCAGTGCCAAACACGAGCGCAGACGTACAGCCCCTGATAGAAGGCTTTCTGGTGGATCCCCTTCATGATCTCGATGTCGGCCAACGAGCCACCTGGAACAGGAGCCCGCAGCCGCATGCAGGCAGACGTCCTGGAACCGGGGAGGATGGAGTTGACCACGGACTTGAGCGCCCACCGGTTGGCCCTGGCCTCTTGGGGCGTAGGAACCAAGCGGCCACCCTGGTGATTGAAGATTTCACCAGTCTCGGGGTCATAGAGGGGATTATCGCCGCCCGGAGAGCCGCGCTGTGCCTCGGGGGAAGATGTTTTGGTAACAGTACCAAGGGGCCCGACCGCCCGGCCCTGCACCACCGCGCTTCGCGCATGCTGCGCATGCCCCGTCGTCGGTCTATCTTTTCGCATGTTGCCACCCTCTCCCTATGGAGAAGGCGGCGGGATGATGTATGATCATGACGTCACCTGTCTGAGCTTAATCGGAATGGTTGGGTGACCGTCCCCCGAAGGTGGTTCAGACCTTGCGGGGGCTTTCTTTTTCGGCTTCGGCTGCTCTCAAGCCCGCTTACCTGCCTACTTCGCTTCGCCCTTTACCCGACAAACGCGGTTTTGGGAGACGGACACCAAATCCTACGCCCTTGATGCCCGAATGAGCAAGTTCGTGGTGCGCTGAGGCGTTTGCCTCCCCCAGTGGCCGAGACCCTCAACTGCCGGTTTTCCAGGAAGGGGGGGGTTTCCGTCCCTGGTCGCGTTCCGGCCGCTGCGCGGGTTCCGGCGCTTGGCATTACGTGAAAATTTTGACGTAAGGGGAGCGCCTTGTAGGGGCTACCGCCCCCGTTCTCTGCCACTGGCCTAGCCGATGGCCGCCGCGAACACCCCGGCAACGATGCGATCCAGGGTTTCCTGGTCAACGTCGAGGGCAGGGTTGGGATTGGCCAGCAGCAGCTTGAGGGCGGGCACATCATCCCGATTAAACGTCACGGTGACGGTTTTTTCGGCCATCTTGGCGCGGTACTTGGCTTGACGGGCTGCACCTGGGAGGGCTTTGCCGGTACGTGGTCGGCCACGAGGGCGGGGGGTAGGAAGGAGATCGGCGGTCTGGCTATCGTGGGCGTCTTTCATGGTGATTTCCTGTCACTGTAACGATAATTCATTATCGTCACAGTGACGGGAAAAGCAAGGTCTTAACACAGTATCGTTAACTGGAATTTATGCTGCCGTGTTAACGGGTTTCTTCCCGAAGGTACGGAGTATCTCGGACTGGAGGGCGCTGAACTCGCCCTCGATACGCTCGGCCATCACCACCATGAACGAGGCGTAGCGGTCGTCAGACGGGATAGTCTCGGTGATTTCGGAGAAAGCCGTGATGGCCTGTTCCAGGGCTTTGAGCCGGAGCCAGGTATCTGTAAGATCTTGTTCAGTCATAGAGCCTCCCAATAGGCTGTGTGATTAGAAGCGCCTCAGGAGGTCAGAGCCCTGGGGCGTTTCGCTATCTGATCACGTTCTCAGGCTGTTTACAATATCGACAGCGCGGGAACGCTCCTCAGGGGTTTAAAGTAACGGTTACCTTACGGAGGGTGGTCCGCGCTTGGCCTTGTTGCGGCTGACACCCCCGCCGGGGGCCCCGTCAGGCGCAACGAGGCCAGCGGCCTTGGTCACAAGCCAGAGGATAGCGATCTCCAACATCACCGGGTTCGACTCCGCGACGGTGAGGATGTGGGCCTCCTGCCTGAAAC
>NZ_JABERS010000100.1:0-2610 GCF_013168745.1 Aeromonas sp. TW 6
ATCATCAATGCAGAGGGATGGCAAACCTGCTGGCCCGAGTGAAACACTTCATGGATACCGTGTCTCCTTTCCCGGGGAATGGCTATGGCACAGCGAAGGTGTAGCACTATTGGGATCAGTTATTTAGAGGGCTTTTCATGGCTTCGTTTGATCTCGAGCAAACAAGCGCGGACTAATTATCGGGCTTGAGGATCCCTTATTTCGTTGGGTTTTTTCGATATTCCCTGACCCGGCCAGGGGCGTGCGTGGCGGGAGCCGGGCGCTGCGCTGACAGAGTGCCTCGGTGTTGACCCCTTATCTCTCTGATCGTGCTGGAGAAATTCCCCCCTCAGCACAGTGACGGCGGGATGACAATCCCCCGGTTGGCGGCGCCTTGTTTGCGGTTTTGCCGTCCTCTTCACATTTCCGGATTGCTCGCTATTTGTGCGATTGCCTTACTCATCCGACCTGGTGTCAAATCACTCCGCCTAACATAAGGAGTGGCATAATAATGAATAATATCAATAAATTAGTTCTGGCTATCGGATTCGCTCTCACCACCTTCCCGAGCCTGGCGGCGGGATTCCAGTGCGGGGAGCACGTCACCCTGGGGGTACCCGGTCAATCCAGTCAGCTGTTGTGCCGGGAGGGCTATGCCGCCGGGTACAACTACGACACCAAGGTCTCTGACTGGGTCTCTTACCGGATGACGGCGACCAGCGCCCAGGGTCAGGTGCCGCGCAAGGATGCCTTCGCCGAGGACAAGGAGGTGCCGGTGCAGTTTCGCGCCACCCTGTCGGACTACAAGGGCTCGGGCTATGACCGCGGCCACCAGGCGCCGGCGGCGGACATGCGCTCCACCGCCAACACCATGAAGCAGAGCTTCCTGCTGACCAACATGACCCCGCAACTGCCGGCGCTCAACCAGGGGGCCTGGCGCATCCTGGAGGAGAAGACCCGGCAGTGGGCCATCACCTACAAGAGCGTGCAGGTGATCACCGGCCCCATCTTCACCCACTCCGATGGCGCCATCGGCAACGGCGTGACCGTGCCCCACGCCTACTACCGGGTGGTGATGGATCTGGCGGGCAAGCGGGCCATCGCCTTCATTCTGCCGCAAGAGAACGTCTCGGCCAGTCGGCTGGCGGACTATGTGGTGACGGTGGATGAGGTGGAGGAGCAGACCGGGCTCGACTTCTTCACCGAGCTGCCGGATGAGCAGGAAGAGGCCATGGAGTCGCGGCTGTCGGCCATGTGGGGCGGTTAGCGCGTCCGGCAGGGGTAACGGGCCTCCTGCCATTGTCATGGCCCCTGGTACAGGGCCAGTACAGCTTGGGTCTGGCATCGGGTCCTTATCATGACTCCTTTTTTCAGGAGGCATCATGTCAGCGCTGTTTTCCCTTCACTCCTCGTCCACTCTTGCCCGCGCGTTGCGCATCTGCGTACCCATGGCGTTGCTGGGGGCTGCTGTTCCCCCCGCCATGGCCGACGAGGATATCCGCTTGGGGCAGACCATTCTGCTCGGGGTCGGCGATCATCCCGCCATCATTCCCATGCTCGCCTGCCGGCCGACCAAATCCATCATGGTCAAGGCAGGGCGGGAGTTGACCCTGGAGCGGGTCAAGGTGTTCTACGGCAACGATCGCAGCAAGACCCTCTATTTCGACAAGGTGTTGAGAGAGGATCAGGAGTCGGGGTGGCAATCCCTCGGCAGCCGACTCTGCATCAAGCGCATCGAGGTGTACGGCAATTCGGAAGGGAGCAGGGCGGGGGTCAAGGTGTACGGGCGCAAATGAGCAAAGGGCGGGGGAAATCCCCGCCCAGTGCTTATTTCTTCGGGCGGAACGGTTTGATGATGGCCTCGTCGCACTCGAGATAGGGCCCTTCCATCAGGTCGATGCAGTAGGGGATGGCGGGGAAGACCGCATCCAGGCACTCGCGGATCGATTTGGGCTTGCCCGGCAGGTTGACGATGAGCGAGCTGCCGCGCAGGCCGGCGGTCTGGCGCGACAGGATGGCGGTCGGCACGAACTTGAGGGACTCGGCCCGCATCAGCTCGCCAAAGCCCGGCATCATGCGATCGCACACCGCCTCGGTGGCCTCCGGGGTCACATCCCGCCTGGCCGGCCCGGTGCCCCCCGTGGTAACGACAAGGCAGCACTGCTCCTCGTCGACCAGCCGAACCAGGGTCGCCTCAATCTGATCCTGCTCGTCGGGGATCACCTGATAGACGGGCTCCCATTCCGAGGTCAGGTAGGCGTTCAGGGTGTCGATGATGGCCTTGCCGGAGAGATCTTCGTAGATGCCTGCACTGGCGCGATCGCTGACGGTGACGATACCGATTCTTGCCTTGCTCATGGTCTGCCCTTGGTTGCCGCAATAAAGTGGTAAATAAAATAACATAATCAGTGAGATATGTTAAACCGCCGGATGGGACAAGGGGAGGGCGTCGAGCTTGGGGGAGAGTCGAATGAAAAACAATTTTGAGGAAAGTCCCTTAATAAGGCATCATGTACAGGATCTTTAGCGCCAACCAATTGAAATAGATATAAAAAAGGCTTCGTTTGTGATCTAATTTTATCGCCAAACAAAATCAACACGCGCGAAGCCTATGACCATTATTAATGCTAA
>NZ_JABERS010000101.1:0-2435 GCF_013168745.1 Aeromonas sp. TW 6
GTAAGCGCCGCTAAATCGACCTACTTGCCTTCGTTGTATTGCGCCACTTTTTTTGCAATGGGCTCCAGCGGGACGTTCCATGGTAGCAGGGCTTCGAGTTTTTCCAGGCTATCGGCCTCGCCGATCTGCGCCAGCACATGGTTGATATACGCTGATGGCTCCAGGTCATTGGCTTTGGCTGTCTCCAGCAGCGAGTAGCAGGTTGCACTGGCCTTGGCGCCTTGCGCGCTGTCGGCGAATAACCAGGCCTTGCGCCCCACGGCGAACGGGCGGATTGCGTTCTCCGCCAGGATATTGCTGATGTGCAGATCACCCCGCTCGCAGTAGCCGACCAGATAGGGCCACTGCCCCAGCGTGTATTCCATCGCCTTTCTCGTCAGCGAGCCTTTCATCACCTTGCCGACGTTATTGTCCAGCCAGGTTTTGAACTCCGCCAACAGCGGCATGCTACGCGTCTGCCGTGCCTGATAGCGTTCGGCATCACTGCGCTCCTTCTGCTCCCGCTCGATGGCATAGAGTTTACTTATGTACCCCAGGGCTACATCGGCCTTGCTGGCACCGGGCTTGCTCTTGCCCTTCGCAACGGACGGCGTGGCCTGGGTCGCTTCGATGAATTTGCGCCGCGCATGATCCCAGCAGCCAATCCGGGTGAGACCGCTCTGTTTGCACACCTGGCTATAGCCAGAATAGCCATCGGCTTGCAGTACGCCGCTAAAACCGTCCAGCAGGCGCACAGGAACACTTCCGGCGCGCGACGGATCATATTCAAATAGCACAGAGGGGCGGCCCGGCGGACCACCGCGGGTCACCCACATCCATTTGTCCGATTGCGCAGTTTTGCCCTCCTCTTTGAGCACCTGGATCCGCGTCTCGTCGGCTTGCAGGTACGTCGCGTGGTTCTGCTCCTCGCGCAGCAGGTTCATCAATGGCTGGAACACCTCATCCAGCCGGATGATCCAGTGGGCCATGCTGGTGCGGCTCACCTCCTGCCCCAGGCGCTTGAACATCTGCTCCAGACGGTACAGTGGCAGGCCATCGGCATACTTAGAGGTAATGATGTAGCCCAGCAATGACGGCGTGGCGATACATTTGCCCAGCGGGTGTACGGGGCGGTTGGCCGCGAGGATCACCTCTTCGCCATCACGCTCGAACACCGCCTTCTCTTGCCAGATCTCCAGCACCTTGAGTTGAGCCGGAATGAACTGCAACTCCTCTTTGACCTTGGTAAAGAACACCTTGCTGGCCCCGGCTTTCTGCTCATCGCTGAGGGTGAGTTCGATGCGCTCGCGCAGTAGTGAGGCGGAGAAGCCACGTTGACGCGGCTTGGCCTTTGCTTCGGCAGTTTGCGGCAGGTCATCGGGTAACTGGGCCAGCAGGGCGTCCATGTCCGCTTCCAGCTCTGCCTCATCAAAGAGCTGGAGCTGATGGAGTTTCTCGCTGCTGGCGGCAAAGCGCTGGATCCTGCGCAGACGCAGCAGCTCTTCGAGTAACAGGATATGGGCGTCACGCCGCTGGATAGCCTCTTCTTTTAACGCCAACTGTTGCTGAAAACCCGCAATAACCGCCAACAACTCAGCGGCGCTAAGGCCACTGAGTTCAGGTGATGGGGTGAGGTTTTTCGGCGTCATTTTCATGAGGAAATTATAACAAAAACAAGGCGGTAAAGCACGAGGTTGGCGGTATTAAAGCGTCTCATAATGCAGTGTTTTATGGCCCTGCATCAAGGAGATATCGTAGCCATCGAGCAACCAGTTTATCTGCTCGGAAGAGAGGGAGAGTAGCTCATCGGCAGACGATGGCCACTTGAATTTCTCCTCGGCCAGCGCCTTGTAATAGAGCACAAAGCCGTTGTCCTCCCACATCAGACACTTGATCTTGTTGCGGCGGCGATTGGTAAAGGCATAGAGGGCACCGGTGAACGGGTTGTGCCCCAGTTGCTGCTCGACCAGCGCCGCCAGGCCGTGGGCCTGTTTACGAAAATCGATAGGAGCCCGATAGAGGTAGATCTGCGGCATGGTCAGTGCCGGACGCAAGTAACGAGGGCGCATTACAACTGCCTCATGATAGCGCCGAGCAAATCGATATTGCCCGGATGTAACCCGGAGAGAGTGATCCCGTTGGGTAAGGTGAGCGTCAAGCCGACTTCGTTCGTGACAGGAACAGGCATGGCTACTCTGACAAAGCCAGGAAGAGAGTCCGAGTCTACAGGCTGTTCGAGCTTTTTACGCCAGTAAGCAAACTGGTGATAGACCAGTGCCTGGCTTTTGCAAAAGGCGTGGCCGGAGAGGCCGGAGTCAAGCCAGGCGGTGATCTGCTGTCGCCAAAAATCAGCACGTTCTTGAGTGGTCATAGTGAAAATCCAGCGAAGAGGTAATGGATTTCAAGTGTGACGAGCTGATTTTGGGAAAAAAAGATGCCGATTCAAGGGCGCTTAC
>NZ_JABERS010000102.1:0-2428 GCF_013168745.1 Aeromonas sp. TW 6
TCGCATGCGTTTCCTGGCGTTGGTTTCTGCCTTGGCGAGGGCCAAGAAATCGATTGGATCGGACATACTGAGTACAGTGAAACCAGAATAGAGCAATTAGATCACATCTTTAATCTGATTGGTATTACCAGGGGCCCCGTCTCAAGGCGCCGCCCCTGACCGGGATCTGAGCCAGGGTTCCAAAACAAAAGAGCGCCTATGGCGCTCTTGTTGATTGGAATGAAGGCCCGTCAGGACTCCTCTTCCTGCTCCGCCTGCAACCTGGCCCGGCGGGCCATGGCCTCCTCCTGGGCACTCTCTATCTCGTGCAGCACGCCATCCAGATCGATGGCCTCCCGGCTCTCTTCGAACAGGCCTGTGAGCTCGGTCTCGGGGCCCAGCTTGCCATCCTCGAACAAGGACCACATCTCCCGGGCATACCGGGTCTTGAGCAGCTCGGGGGCATACATGCCGTAGTAGTTGCGCATGTTGTCGACATCCCGCTCCAGCATCGCCCTGGCCTGGTTGTTGGCGGCGGCATCCACCACCTGGGGCAGGTCGATGATGACGGGCCCCTCTTCGTCCACCAGCACGTTGAACTCCGAGAGATCCCCGTGAATGAGGCCAGCGCAGAGCATGCGCACCACGTAGCGGATCACCTTGCCATGATCCACCAAAGCCTGCTCACGGGTCAGGGCCACGTCGTTGAGACGGGGAGCGACGTTGCCGTCGGCGTCGGTAATGAGCTCCATCAGCAGCACGCCATCGAGGCAGACATAGGGCCTGGGGACCCGCACCCCGGCCGCCGCCAGCTTGAACAGGGCATCCACCTCGGTGTTCTGCCACACCTCTTCGTGCTGCTTGCGACCGTACTTGGAGCCCTTCTCCATGGCGCGGGCATCGCGGCTGCTGCGTACCCGCCGCCCTTCCTGATAGACCACGGCCTGCTTGAAGCTGCGCTTTGACGCCTCTTTGTAGACCTTGGCGCAGCGGATCTCGTCGCCGCAGCGCACCACATAGACGTCGGCCTCTTTGCCGCTCATCAGCCGGCTGATGACATCGTCCACCAGGCCGTCATCAACCAGAGGTTGGATTCGATTTGGAATTTTCATGACCGCCCTTTTACCCTATTTGCACCTTGTTTGCACCTGTTTGCTGGTGGCCTGCCACCCCTGTCAGAAACGGCCCGCAAGGGGGCCGTGTCGATCAAGGTTCCGGTGGCAGCCCCTGGCGGATGCGGCGGATCCCCGCCTCGTAGAGACCGTCCTCGCCCTGATCGTGCTCCTGGGTTTCGAAGATCTTGAGAAACCACATGTACTGCTCGGGGAAGCGGCCAAGCTGCTGCTCCACCATGCGGTTCATCTGGTTGACGTCCGCCACCAGATCCGCGGTGGGATAAGGATCGAACGGCGCCTCGATCTCCAGCCGGTAACACCCCTGATCCTCGTCGTAGCAGGCCAGAATGGGCACGGCGCGGGCACCGGTCAGCTTCACCAGCTTGGGCAGGGCCGGCAGGGTCGCCTTGGGGTGGTTGAAGAAGGGCACGAAGAGGCTCGCCTCCCGGCCGTGATCCTGATCCGGCAGATAGAAGAAGCTGTCGCCGCTGCGCAGGGCCTTGATGGCGGGCTTGATGCCGACGCTGCGCTCGTAGATACGCCCGCCCTTGCTGCGCTCGCGGTTGATGTACCAGTCGAACACCGCATCCTTGGGGCTTTTCATCATGGTGCACATCTTGATCCCCTGGAGGGGGAAGTAGCGGCCAATCATGTCCACCGCCCAGGTGTGGGGCACCACGAAGATCATGGGGCGACCGGCTGCCCGCTCCGCCTCCACGTGCTCCCAGCCGCTCACCTTGACGCGCCCCTTGAGGAAGTCGGGGCTGCGCCAGGTCAGCTCGCCAAAGCCCAGGAAGGTCTTGAGCCCCACCCGGATGGATTTCAGCAGCAGGGCCTGACGGCCCGCCTCGTCGAGATGGGGGAAGCAGATCTTGAGGTTGGTGTCGGCGATGTAGGCCTGCTTCCTGGAGACGCGCAGCAGCAGGGGGGCCAGGTAGTCGGCCAGCTTGTCCCGTGCCCTTGCCGGCACCCAGGCCAGCAAGGAGAGCAGGGCGACGGCCAGCCAGCTGCCCCACAGACGGGGGTGCAGCAGGCGCGGATGAAAAGAGGTATCAAACACCGGATCTTGTGCGGACATGGTCGCCATCGAATCATCAAAACAGACCGTCATTTTAGTGATCCTGACAACTTTTTCTACCCTGCCCTGCACAGCGCCCTCGCGCCAAGTCACTGATCAGACAAGTTAGAAATAAAAAGTGGCCCGCTTGGGGCTAATGCCAGTCAGTTAAGCCTGACTGGCATTGTTTTTACTAGGTTTTCTCGTCGCATACTTCTGTGGTTTGGCTTTGATGCACCTTGGGTAACTTCGTTCTCGGCGGGCGGGTAACTTGAAC
>NZ_JABERS010000103.1:0-2272 GCF_013168745.1 Aeromonas sp. TW 6
TTGCGGAATACTGCTTCCGGTTTAATCATCGTTTTGACCTCAAGAGCATGTTGGTTGAATTGGGGCATGCAGTCGTGGCAAGCCCTCCGATGCCATATCGGCTCTTGAAGCTGGCTGAGGGTCATGGATAATCAGGTTCGCATTTAAGATGGACAAGCTTGTTGCTGCCTGTCTGCTCGCCACCCCCGTCACCGCCAAGGAGTGGAAGACGGTACGCTTTGGCGTGGAGGGGGCCTATCCACCCTTCTCATGGACCGATGCGTCCGGAGAGATCAAGGGATTTGACATCGATCTTGCCAACGCCCTGTGCCAGCAGATGGCCGTCAGGTGCGAACTGGTGGCCCAGGATTGGGACGGCATGATCCCGGCCCTGCTGTCGCGCAAGTACGACGCCATCATCGCTGCCATGTCGATCACCGACGAGCGGCGCAAGAAGGTCGACTTCACCGAGAAATATGCCCACATTCCCAACCGCTTCGTGGCGGCCAGGGGCACCGAACTGACGCTGACGCCGGAAGGGATGGCGGGCAAGCGCATCGGCGTGCAGCGGGCCACCACCCACGACAAGTACCTGACCGACAACTTCGGCTCCAGCGTCACCATAGTGCGTTACGGCAGTGCCGATGAAGCCTACCTCGACCTGAAGGCGGGACGGGTGCTGGCCCTGCTGGCCGACGCCTCGGCTATCGAACAGGGGTTGCTTGGCAAGGAAGGGGGCGACAAGTTCGACTATGTGGGGCCGGCCCTGACCGACCGTCAATGGTTTGGCGACGGCATGGGGATCGCGGTGCGCGAGGGGGATCAGGATCTCAGGGCCAGGCTGAACGACGCCATCAAGGCCCTGTGCGCCAACGGCAAGTATCAGGAGATCAACCGGAAGTACTTCAAGTACGATATCTATGGCGGTTGATGGGTAACAGTCGGAGGGAGCCTGCTCCCTCCTTTTTCATGCAGCAAGGAGAGACCCCATGTTGACCCTGATCGAGGGTGCGCAGATCCATAGTCCGGCCCCGCTCGGCCAGCAGGATCTGCTGGTGGCGGATGGCCGCATCGCCTGGATGGGCAAGGGTCTGACGGTTCCGGCCGACTGGCCACTGACGCGGGTGGACGCTGGCGGCCGCTATCTGGTGCCCGGACTGGTGGACCCGCTCGCCCATATCACCGGAGGCGGCGGCGAGGGAGGCTTCGGCTTTCGCACGCCGGAGCTCTCGGCAAGGGCAGCTCTGGCGGCGGGGGTCACCACGCTCGTGGCGGCCCTCGGCACCGACAGCCTGACCCGCAGCCCGGCCCAGGTGCTGGGGAAGGTGCGCGAGTTTCGCGCCGCCGGGGTGAGCGCCTTCATGTACACCGGCTCCTACCACCTGCCGGTCAAGACCCTCACCGGCACGGTGGAGTCGGACATCATGCTGATCCCCGAGGTGCTGGGGGTGGGGGAGGTGGCCATCAGCGATCACAGGTCCAGCGCCCCCACCCACGACGAGCTGGCGCGGCTGGCGAGCGAGGCGCGGGTGGCCGGGCTGTTGTCGGGTAAAAGTGGCGTCAGCTTCTTTCACCTGGGGGATGGCCGGGGGGGGGGCTGGCGCCCCTGCGGGCGTTGCGGGACGGCACCGACATCCCGCAACGCCAGCTCTACCCCACCCACTGCAACCGCAACCCCTGGCTCTTTGCCGAGGCCATCGAGTGGGGTCGGGCAGGCGGCTGGGTCGACCTCACCACGTCGAGCTTCCCGGACCTGCTGGATGACGGAGAGCGGCTCGCGGCCGACGCCCTGGTGGCGTTGCTGGCGGCCGGCGTGCCCGTGGATCGCATCAGCTTCAGCTCGGACGCCAACGCCAGTCTGCCGCGCTTTGACGGCGAGGGGCGACTCATCGAGCTGCGCTGCGGCCAGATAGGGAGCCTGTGGCAGGAGGTGGTGGCGGCCTGCGGCAAGGGGGTGGCGCTGGAGACGGCACTGGCGGTAGTGACGGCCAATCCGGCCAGGGCGCTGGGGCTTGCGAGCAAGGGTACCCTGGGGGTGGGGCAGGATGCGGATCTGCTGCTGATCGATCCTGATACGTTCGCCATCGAGCGGGTGATGAGTGGGGGTCGGTGGCGCACCTGAGCCAGTGTGCGCCCGTCAGTAAACGAAAAGCCCGGCACTGCTGCCGCAATGCTGTTCACTTAAGAGAATTTGAGTTCCAGTCCACGTAGTATCAGGGCTAAAAAATGAGGTTCATCGCGGCTTTCCGGGGAAGGCCGCCTTGATTTTCAGAAAAAAGTATTCTGAGTCCCT
>NZ_JABERS010000010.1:0-120470 GCF_013168745.1 Aeromonas sp. TW 6
AGGTGGTAGGATAGGCATCAACTCAGTCCTTTGGGTGTGGCTTGTTTTGTTTAGCGACTAATCAGATCGCACAAACTGGACTGAGTTCCCTTCCTCCGGTGATCTACTATTCGGAACAGCTATTTAGATCAACAGGACATCCGCCATGACGAGCAAGGCCAACCAATCCCAGGGCATGTTGCTGTTCCACCTCTCTGCCAGACAATCCTTCGCCATCGGTACCCTCAAGGTGAAGGAGATCGTGCCCTACACCCAGCTCACCGCTCTACCACAATCCCATCCCACCGTGCTCGGTGCCGCCAGCATGCGCGGCACCACCATCCCGGTGATCGACATGGCAATGGCCGTGGGCTACCGCCCCATCACCCGGGAGGAGATGCCCCACTGCTTCATCATCATCACCGATTGCCGCCGCACCCTGGTGGGCTTTCTGGTGCGGGGCATCGACAAGATCACCGAGTGCAACTGGCGTGACATCGAGCCGCCCCCTCCCTCTTTGGGACAGAACGTCTTCGTCACCGGCGTGACCCGGGTGGGAGATCAGTTGATCCAGTTGCTGGATGTGGAACTCATCCTGTCGCGGGTCTATCCGGACGATCCCAGCCATCTCTACCCCGTGCTGACCGACGTGCAGCGCGAGCGGCTCAAGCCGATGCGGATCCTGCTGGTGGACGACTCCTCTGTCGCCCGTCGCCAGCTCATGGCGGCGCTCGATTACATCAACATCCCCTACGAGGTCTGCACCAACGGACGCGACGCCCTCACCCTGATGCAGGCCCGGGTCTCCCAGGGCAAGCGGATCGACATCCTGGTGAGCGATATAGAGATGCCGGGACTGGATGGTTACGAGCTGGCCTTCGAGGTGCAGAGCGATGCCAAGCTGGCGGGAGCCTACATCATCCTGCACACCTCCCTCTCCAGCGAGATCAGCGTGGAGCGGGCCCATCAGGTCGGCGCCCACGAGGCGCTCACCAAGTTTGAAGCCAACGAACTGATCCAGGCCATGCTGCGCGGCGCCGAGCACCACGATCGTCTGATGGCCTGATGTCGCGGCGAGCCAAGGGCTCGCCGCCCCCTTTTCCTCCCTGCTCTTCCGAGTCGTTGCATGTTGACAGAAAGCCACTTCCACGCCCCCTGGTGGGCGCGCAACCCCCATCTGCAAACCATTTTGCCCAAGTGGCTGCGCCGCTCGCCTGCCCGCTTCATCCAGGAGCGCTTCGAACTCCCGGACGGCGATTTCGTCGATCTGGCCTGGAGCGGCGAACCCGGCCAGGATGAACAACCCCTGGTGGTGGTGTTCCACGGACTGGAGGGAAGCATTCACTCCCACTATGCCAAGGGTCTCTTTGCCCACCTGCAGCGGCAAGGGAACGAGGCGGTGCTGATGCACTTTCGGGGGTGCAGTGGCGAGCCGAACCGGCTGCTGCAGGCCTATCACTCCGGCGCTATCGAGGACGCCCAGGCGGTGATTGCCGAGCTGGGGCGGCGTTTTCCAGGCCGGCCCCTGGTCGCCATCGGCTATTCCCTGGGGGGCAACATGCTGGTCAATCTGCTGGCGCGGGCCTGCCCGGCACAATTGAAAGCGGCGGTGGTAGTGTCGGCCCCGCTGCAACTGGCAAGCTGTGCCGATCGGGTCAATCAGGGCTTCTCACGGGTCTATCAGAACTACCTGCTGCGCACCATGCGAACCAACCTGCAAAGCAAGATCCGGCGCCAGAGCGCGGCACGGGCGCGCTGGCAGCCGGCCCAGATCACCCGCATTGCCACACTGAGGGAGTTCGACGAGCTGGTGACGGCACCGCTCCATGGTTTCGAGAGCGCCGATCACTACTACCAGACCTGCTCCGGCCTGAGCCTGCTGGCCCGCATTCCCATCCCGACCCTCGTCATTCACGCCGCCGACGATCCCTTCATGACCGATGCCGTCATTCCGGCGGCAGAGCAGCTCTCCCCTCTGGTGCGCTACGAGCTGAGCAGCCAGGGCGGCCACGTGGGCTTCCTGCACGGCTCTCCCTGGCGCCCCCGCTTCTGGCTGGATGAGCGCATCAGCCAGTGGTTGCGGGAGCAGACTCAAGGTGCGAGCCGATAACCGTTGCGCCCCTCTTCCTTGGCCTGATAGAGGGCGCCATCGACCCGCTCGAGCAGCATGACGAGGCTCTCCCCGGTTCGCCACTGGGCTATCCCCTGGCTCAGGGTGAGGTGGGGGGAAACGTCGGAATCCTCATGGGGCAGAGCCCTGGCCGCCAGAGTGGTGCGAATGCGCTCCGCCACCTCCTGGCCACCGGCCAGCGTCGTCTCCTGCAGCAGCACCACGAACTCCTCTCCCCCGTAGCGCGCCACCAGATCACCGGGTTCCCGCACACTCTCCTCCAGGCACTCGGCCACCAGGATCAGGCACTCATCCCCCGCCTGATGACCATAGCGATCGTTGTAGCGCTTGAAGAAATCCACATCGAGCAGGATTACGGTGAGCGGCACATCCAGGGTCGTGCCTTGCGCAATGGCACGCTTGCACGCCTGATCGAAGTGGCGACGGTTGGCTATGCCGGTCAGGGGATCCCGGTGAGCCATGGCATTCATCTTGTTTGCCAGCATCAGGTTGTCGTGCTCCCTTGACACCGCAAGCTCGAACCAGCCGTTGAGCATGCGCCGCCCCGTCTCCAGCACCACCAGCAAGACCCCGACCACAATGGTGTTGACCAGAACAAAAGGATCAGGGCTCCAGGAGGCTCTCATCAGCAAGAACAGCAGGGGGACCGACACCAGGGCGTAAAACAGCCGCACATCGCAATACGCGGCGACGAGACCGGTCAGCAGCAGGCTGACCATGTTGAAAATGAAGCTGAAGCCCCCCTTCAAGTCGACGATCGAGATGGTGTAACCCACCATGGCCCAGGCCAATCCCCAGGAAAGGACGCAGACGTACAGGGAGCCCTGCCAGATGACATGGGGTTGACGGGAGAGCCAGCCCCACCCGAACGGCAGCAACAGGCCGACTCCTATCATGGTGATCAGCTGCCATTTGTAAGACCAGGGCAGGTTGTCGACCAGTACCAGGTGTGCATCCCGATAGATGTAAAAGCGGGTCAGCAGAAATACGAGGGCGATGAGATTGATGACCCAGTACCAGCGCAAACCGGCGCTCAGGGCGCGGCGGCGGGCATCGAACAGGTGCTGTTCGAATTGACTGGAGGGTCGGCGTGCGTCAATGGATTGCATGGCACCCCTCGTCCAAAACGAGACAAATCCCTTGCGCTTGCCGACCAGACACCGACAATATCCGCAACCCACTGAGTGAAGATGAAATCATGATTATCCCCTGGCAAGAACTGGAGCCGGACACCCTCACCAACCTGCTCGAACACTTTGTGCTGCAAGAAGGCACCGAATACGGTGAACAGGATGTCAGCCTGACCGACAAGGTCGAAGCAGTCAGGCAACAATTGCTACAAGGTAGCGCCGTGCTTGTCTATAGCGAGCTGCACGAAAGTGTCAATGTCGTCCCAAAGACTCATTTAAGCAAGTCACCCACTGACGACTTCCCCCAAGCGTAACGCGGTCACGGCTTATCGGGCGGCTCACCCCGCCCTCCCCCTATCCAACTCGCACCATCAGGCCGCATGGCCAGCTCGCCACCCAGCAGCGCCTATTCCGGCGTCCCCAGCGCACAGGGCAGCCCTCGTTCACCGCTATTGTCGGGAAGCGTGGGGGCAGCGGGAGGATGACGGCGCACTTGACCGCACTTTGGGCCACCCCTTATAACGGAACTCCCAAGGAAGAGAGAATTCTATGTCGGCCAAGCATCCCATCATCGCGGTCACCGGTTCGTCCGGTGCCGGTACTTCCACCTCCACCAACGCCTTCCGCTCCATGTTCCACCAGCTTGGATACAAGGCGGCCGTGGTCGAGGGGGACAGTTTTCACCGCTACACCAGGCCCGAGATGGACGTGGCGATCCGCAAGGCCCGGGAGCAGGGGCGGCATATCAGCTACTTCGGCCCGGAGGCCAACGATTTCGGTCTGCTGGAGTCCTTTTTCCAGGAGTATGGCCAGAGCGGCACCGGCCAGTATCGGCGCTATCTGCACAGCTTCGACGAGGCGGTGCCTTTCAACCAGATGCCGGGCACCTTCACGCCCTGGCAGGATCTGCCCGGCGAGACGGATCTGCTGTTCTACGAAGGACTGCATGGCGGCGTGGTCACAGGGGAGCACAACGTGGCGCGGCACGTGGACTTTCTCATCGGCGTGGTGCCCATCGTCAACCTGGAGTGGATCCAGAAGCTCATTCGCGACACCTCGGAACGCGGCCACTCCCGCGAGGCGGTGACCGACTCCATCGTGCGTTCCATGGACGACTACATCAACTTCATCACGCCGCAGTTCTCCCGCACCCACATCAACTTCCAGCGGGTGCCGACCGTCGATACTTCCAACCCCTTCAGCGCCAAGGTGATACCCAGCCTGGACGAGAGTATGCTGGTGATCAGGTTTCGGGGCATCAAGCAGGTGGACTTCCCCTACCTGCTGTCGATGATAGACGGCGCCTTCATGTCCAGGATGAACACCATCGTCGTGCCGGGTGGCAAGATGGGCTTCGCAATGGAACTGATCCTGCGCCCCCTGATCCAGCAACTGATCGAAACGGGCAAGATCACCTGAGCCAAGGAGCTTAATGATGCGCGCTGCACTTCTCTCATTCACGCTGGCAACCCTGCTGGGGGGTTGCAGCTCCGGCCCCGCCGCACCCACGGTCGAAACGGGCACCATGGTGGTTCGCCCGGCGGAGCATTGGACCTACGGGGCGACACCACGCTATGCGCTGGCCGAACAATTCCAGTATGCGGGCAACAGCGCCGCGCCCTGGCTCGAGCCGGTACAGCAGGCCGTCATCCGGCAGCTGGACGGCAAAGGCTGGCGCAGCGTTCCCCTAGATGAGGCCGACGTCTGGGTCGCCATCGGGGTAGCTGGCAGCCAGGACATGAGCGATGGCGAGATCTTCTCCCGCCTCGGCATGACACCGGGCCTGAACGCCGCCGCCAATGCCCGCAAGGGAACCCTGGCCGTCGTGCTGCTCGACGGGCATAGCCAGAAAACGGTGTGGAGCAGCGCCATCCAGCTCGCCAGCGACGTGCCTGTCGCAGAGGAAGCCCGTGGCCAGCTTAGCCAGCAACTGGCCGCCCAGCTGCTGGGCTCGCTACCGTCAGACTGATGTCTCTTTCAACAAAAACGGCCTGCTTCACGCAGGCCGTTTTCCATGCACGCCGTGACGGCATCAGGGTCACTTCAACTCGCAGGTCAGCTGGGTCACACCGCTCTTGACCAGGGTGGCCTGCTTGTCCTGACGGGAGAAGGTAGTCACCCCGTCGGAATAGCTGGCAGTCTCTTTGGGCGACTCGATGCGCCCCAGCTTGTGATAGACACCGGCATAAGGGAACTGCACCATGTCGGCCTGGGCATCATAGGTGATGGCCAGCAACTCTTCCCCGCACTGATACTGGCTGTATTGATACTGGGTCGGCTGCGGCATGCTGCAGGCGGCCAGACCGAACAGGGGAAGCAACATCATCATTTTTTTCATCGCACTTTCCTTATGTCATGGCGTTATCGACGGGACAAACTATAGCGGTCAACCCTCAAGAATTTGATAACTATGGGTAATTTCTACCGCTTTTTCCAACATCAGGGAAACTGAACAATATTTTTCCATGGACAGATCCACCGCACGGGCGACCTGCTTCTCCGCCAGCCCCTTGCCGGTCACCACGAACTTGAGGTGGATCTGCTCAAATACCCGGGGAACGGTATCGGCGCGGGTCCCTTCCAGTTCGACATGGCAGGCGGTCACGGACTGACGGGCCTTCTCCAGAATGGAGACCACATCGATGGAGCTGCAACCGCCGACAGCCAGCAGGATCATCTCCATCGGGCTGGCACCTTCACCCGGGTTGGCGCCATCCAGGGTCACCTGATGACCGGACTCGCTCTCCCCCACAAACTTCATGCCTTCCACCCAGCTGACCTTGGCTTTCATCTCTCACTTTCCTCTCAATGACGACGGTTCTAACGCCCATAGCATACCTCAAGCCGGGGTCGAGTGGCACATGCGCCAAGATCTTGCCCGTTCCCGACGATAAAGCCCCGTTTGTGGCGACAGCAGCCTCTCCTGCGAAACGGACGACGACCCAAAGGGAAATAGATCGAAATCAACATTCGACCTCCTCTTCTTGCCTAGAATGCCCCGGACGACGCAGCAGATGGCGGCTCACCGGTGGACGGCAAAACCCCAAAGCCTTGTCAGCACAGGCAAAGGCTCTTATTCTACTGCGACCAAAGAGTAAGGAATGGCAAGCTTGGCAACTTGCCTGGACGCACAGTCCATAAAAATGACACTACAGAGGAAGTCTCATGATCATTGGCAAACCGCAAAGCGATCCCACCCTTGAGTGGTTCTTGTCGCATTGCCACATTCATAAGTATCCCGCCAAGAGCACCCTGATCCACGCCGGTGAAAAAGCGGAAACCCTCTACTACATCGTCAAGGGCACCGTCGCCGTCCTGATCAAGGATGACGAAGGCAAGGAGATGATCCTCTCCTACCTGAATCAGGGGGATTTCCTGGGCGAGATGGGGATGTTCGAAGAGAACGAGAATCCGGAGCGTTCCGCCTGGGTACGTGCCAAAGGCGCCTGTGAAGTCGCCGAGATCTCCTACAAGAAGTTCCGCCAGCTGATCCAGGTCAACCCGGACATCCTGATGCGTCTATCCGGTCAAATGGCCAAGCGCCTGCAGCACACCAGCCAGAAGGTCGGCAACCTCGCCTTCCTGGACGTGACCGGCCGCATTGCCCAGACCCTGCTCAACCTGGCCAAACAGCCGGATGCCATGACCCACCCGGATGGCATGCAGATCAAGATCACCCGCCAGGAGATCGGCCAGATCGTCGGCTGCTCCCGTGAAACCGTCGGCCGCATCCTCAAGATGCTGGAAGAGCAGGAGCTCATCTCCGCCCACGGCAAGACCATAGTGGTGTTTGGTACCCGATGACCGGGTTCCGCCGACGGCGCCCGCACAGCGCCGTTGGATAAAAAGGCTGCCCATGGCAGCCTTTTCCGATCCTCTCCCCTATAATCCCGAACGCCCCGCCGTCATGGCCTTCGCCAAGAGAACTCCTATGCACCTTCAATGCCCCCTTTGCCGCAGCCCCCTGCACCTTCATGCCGCCTCCCGCGGGGTCTATTGCGACAACAAGCACCACTTCGATCCCGTACCGGAAGGCTATCTGGACCTCATCCCCGGCAAGAAGAACCCCAAGGACAGCGACAGCCGGGCCCTGCTGCGCGCCAAGCGCCGCTTCCTGGAACAAGGCCACCAGCTGCCTCTGGTAGACGCCATGGCGAACCTGCTCGCTCCTCTTGGCGAGCGCGAGCTTGTCCACCTCGGCTGTGGCGAGGGGTACTACTGCCGCGCCCTGGCTGAGCGGCTGCCCGGCTGGCAGGTCGGCGGTTTCGATCTGGCCAAGAATGCCATCTTCGCCGCCAACAAGGCGCAACCGGAAGGCCAGTTCGTCATCGCCGACCCGGCGCGCGCCCCGCTACTGCCTGGCACGGCCCAGGTGCTGCTGGTCAACGACCTCAAGGTCAAGACGGAACTCCTGGTCAGCTGGCTGGCGTCGGGCGGCTATCTGCTCCACGTGCAGCCAGGCCCTCGCCATCAGTGGCAATTGCGCGTCAGCCTCAATCCGGTGAGCATGGAACATCCCCTGAGCTGGCCCGCCCTCACCGGGCTTGTCAGTGTTGCTCAGCAACGCGCCCAGTTCAGTACGGCGCTGGATCAGGGCCTGCGCGAGCACATTCTGGAGACCAGTCGCCTCGGCTGGCGTGCCAGCGGCGAGCAGCGCCACGCCTTCACCCACCAGGGGCCCGACGCCCTCGAGCAGGATCTGCTGCTCAGCCTGTGGCAAAAACCGCTGTGAACCGGTGACAAACCATGAAAAAAGGCCCTGACGGGCCTTTTTGACAAAGCGAGTGCGCCTTTCCTCTGACAGGGAAGAGACACCCGACCACGCAGCAAGACAAAAATGGGGCCCTCGGCCCCATTTTTCATCACGGCAGATCAGTTGCAGCTCGCCGCGCCCTGATCGACCCAGACGGCGGCCTTGCCGGGCTCATCGCCCTTGGTCCAGTACTGGGCCTTCCACTTGCGGCCGTTGTGGCTGGTGACATCACCGCCGTTGTAGACCACTCCGGCATCCCAACCCAGTTGCACCTGGCTCACCAGTTTCCACTGATCGGCGGTGCGGCTCGGCTCGTTGCCCTGGGTCCAATACTTGGCCTGCCACACCAGTTGCTTGTGGCTCACCTTGTCATTGGTGTTGTAGACGGTACCTGCACTCCAGGCCGGATGGTTGGCCGCATCCGGATCGCTGGCCTCGCAGCCACCACCTGTACTGGCCGGCTTGACGGTCAGGCGGGTAACGGCTGTGGCATCCAGCGCCCCGTCGGTGACCACCAGGGTCAGATCGTAGGCCGTATCACTGGTCACGTTCGAACCCGTTACCACCAGGGTCGCGCTGTCCAGACCGGTGGCGCTGAGCCCGGCCGGCACTGTCCACTGATAGCTCAGGGCATCACCATTGGGATCGGAAGCGGTGGCCTTGATGCTCACCTGCTTGCCGGCCTCGACGGTCGCACTGGCCGGTACGCTGACCACGGGGGGCAGGTTCGGCTGCGGCGCCTTGTTGGTGACCACCACCTGATCCTTGGCCGAGAGCCCCTGATCGTCGGTCACGGTCAGCTCGAACACCAGATTGATGTCGCTGCTGACGGCATCCAGTACCACACGGGCCTTGGCCTGGGTGGCATCCAGCAGGCTGGCCTGGGGTCCGGAGACCTGTTTCCAGCTGTAGGTCAGCGCCCCGTTTTCCGGATCGTGGGAGGCACTGCCGTTGAGGGTCACCTCGGCCGGGCCGGTGGCACTCAGATCGCTGCCGGCATTGGCAACCGGCGGCTTGTTGACCGGCGGCAGCGTACCCTCGCCGTGGCCCAGCCCCTCGTGCATGGCGTTGAGGATGTCGCCGTTGTCCGCATCAATTTCCCAGGCGAACAGACCGCCGAGCTGGTTCGCCAGCACGTACTGCCCCTTGGCCTTGACCGAGCGGTCGTTGTCGAAGGTAATGAGGTCGCCACTGCTGGCCTTGAAGACATAGGGGGCCTCGGCCGACTCGTCATAGCCCTGCTCCCAGCCTGCGCCCATGCGGTTGTTGACGATGTCGCGGTAATCCACTACGCCATTTTCCCAGGTACCGCTCACCGGTCCGGTAGCGGTGCCGGTGAAGGGGTTGCCGGCCTGGTAGTTCTTCACTCCGGTCCAGCCACGGCCATACATGGCCGCCCCCACCACAATCTTGCCCGGTGTCACCCCCTGACCCAGCAGCGCCTTGACGCCCTTGTCGGTGGTGTACTTGGTGGCCGGATCCCAGCTGGAGGCAAAGAGGTTGGTCTGGTGGGCCAGATTCGTCAGGTCGAAGGCGCCGCTGAAGTCGTAGCTCATCAGGAAGATGTGGTCCATGTACTGCTGGGCCGCCTGATAATCCACCTTGGCAATCTTGTCACCGCCGGCGCTGATGGCCGAGGTCAGCTCATACTGGCGGCCGGTCTCGGCTTCCAGTTCATCGAGCATGGCTCGCAACTCCTTCATCAGCACCACATAGGTGGCACCGTCATTCGGGCCGCCCAGGCTGGGGTTGGCCCCCTGTCCGCCCGGGAACTCCCAGTCGATGTCCACGCCGTCGAAGAATTTCCAGGTCTGCAGGAACTCTTTGACCGAGGCGACGAAGGTATCGCGCTTGGTCTTGTCACCCAGGAAATAGAAGGGATCGGAGAGGGTCCATCCGCCGACAGACGGCAGGATCTTAAGGTCCGGGTGGGCCTGTTTGAGAGCCATCAGGTTGCCGAAGTTGCCCTTGTAGGGCTCATCCCAGGCGCTGAGGTTGCCTTGGGACATCTGGATCGCCGCCCAGGGATCATGGATGGAGACCTTGAAGTCTTCGCGGCCCGCACAGGAGCGCTGCAACGCCTCGAAGCTGCCGGAGATCTCTTTGAGGCTGTCGTTGATGCCGTTGCCACCGCAGATGGGGGTGAAGCCGTAGAGGATATGGGTCAGGTTCTGGGCCGGGATCTTGTCCACGGTGAACTTGCGACCATAGACCCCCCACTCCACGTAGTAGGCCCCCACCACCTTGCCGGACTTGTTGGCGTAGGGCTTGTTGTTCTCCTTGAGGGGCGCATTGAGCGGCGCCAGGTGGCTGCCGTCGGTATCGGCGACCATCAGCTCCTTCTTGTCGGAGAGGGTGCAGCCATCGGCGTTGCACAGGGCCACCTGCATCTGGTAACGCCCCCCCTTGGTGACCTTGAAGTTGGCGGTACCCGCGGCGGAGGCCGGGCCTGACCACACCTCCTTGCCGTCGAGCAGTACCTTGGCGGTCTGTCCGACGTCACCGGACCAGAGGTTCCAGGTCACGCTGACGGGAGCGCCATCCTTGTGGACGGTCACCAGCTGGTTGTAGGCCGAAGCGGCCTGATTGACTTCAACGATGGCAAACTTGGTGGGGCCGGAGCCAATGGTGGGTTTGCCCGGGGCAGCGGCGAAGGCGGAGGTAGTGCAAAGCCCCCCGACCAGAAGCGCCAGCAGGGAAAGTTTTGGACTTAACATATTTGAACTTCCTTATTTCGTTATTGGAATTAACAACGAAAAAGGCAACGCAACCTGCCAGGTAACGCAGACAACATCGCAACCATGGCTTGGCCCATGGACGATACAACCTGTGGTGGCCCCGCTATCCTAGGTACGCAGACCCTTAGACCGGAAGCTTTGCGTCCCGGACTTTCATCCGGTTTGCCTTTTTGCACAACTTGATTTGCGACAAAAATAATCGCCGAATGACTATAGAGGAGAGTCGCCCGGGTGCCACCTGCCAAAAGTGACACCCAACAAGACTCAATTATCACCAAATCCGGAAAATGGCGACGAAATAGGCATCATCATCGTCGATCATGGCGCCTGGATGGCATCAAAAAAATGTTCAGCCAATGCTCGATTCTGTGAGACCAGTCACTGAACCGGCATCAGCAGGCTGTTCATCAGGGCGCGCAGCTTGAGAGGTTTGACCGGTTTGCTCACGTAGCCAAAGCCGTGCTCACGGATCTGTGCCTGCAACTCGCTCTTGCGATCCGCACTGATGATGATGCCGCCGATACCGTTGCCGTGGGCCAGCCTGATCATGTGCAGCGCCTGCAACCCGGTCTTGCCGTCATCCAGGTGATAATCCGACAGCACCAGCGCAGGCAGGAAGCCGCCGCCGATGATCTCTTCCGCCTGCTCCTGGCTCTGGGCACAGCGCACCTCGCAGCCCCAGCGTCCCAGCAGCGAGGCCATGGCGATGAGGATATCCTCCTCGTTGTCGATGCAGAGGATCCTGACCCCTTCCAGCTGGCTGTCCCGCAGGGCCGGGGTCGTCACCTGGCTGGGGATGACGGGCCGGGTCGCGAGGTTCAGGGTGATGGCAAAAACGGACCCCGCTCCGGGCCAGCTGCGCAGGGAGAGCTGATGACCCAGCACCAGCGAGATGCCGCGGGCAATGGCGAGCCCGAGGCCAAGCCCCTGCTCCCTGGCGGTGCGGGAGTGATCGAGGCGGGAAAACTCGTCGAAGATCGCCTCCTGCTTGCCCTCCGGGATGCCGGGGCCGTTATCCCACACCTCGATGCGCACCTTCTCCCCCATGCGGCGACAGCCGAGCAGCACCCGACCGCCGGGGTTGTAGCGAAATGCGTTGGTGAGGAAGTTCTGCAACACCCGCCGCAGCAAGCGCACATCGCTGTAGACCGCAAGGCGGCTCTCCACCACGGAGAACTGGATCCCACCGGCCTGGGCCAGCACGCCGAATTCCGCCTTGAGATTGTCCAGCACATCGCTCAGGGCGAAATCGAGCTTCTTCGCCTTGAACTTGCCCGCCTCGAGGCGCGAGATGTCCAGCAGATCCGTGATGAGATCCTCGGTCGCCCCCAGGGCGTCGTCGATGTGGCGAGCGATGCGAGCCGGTTCGTCCTCCGGGGGCAGCATCTCCAGCAAGGAGGAGGTAAAGAGCTTGGCCGCGTTCAGCGGCTGGGTCAGGTCGTGGCTCACCGCCGCAAGGAACCGGCTCTTGGACTGGTTGGCCCGCTCCACCTGCTGGTTTACCAGCAGCAGTTGGCGGTTGAGTTCGGAGAGCTCGTGGGTGCGCTCGGCCACCCGCGCCTCCAGGTGCTCGTTCGCTTCCCGCAGCACCCGCTCCGCCGCCCTGAACGGGGTGATGTCGGTGAAGGTCATGACAAAGCCCCCCGCAGGCATGGGGTTGCCCTGCATCTCGATGACCCGGCCATCGGGACGCTCCCGCGCCGAGACATGGGGGCTGCCACGCTTCATGAAGGCAACCCGCCGCGCTACCTGGGCCTCGATGTCTCCCTGGCCGCACAACCCCTGTCCAGCGTTGTAGCGGATGATCTCCTCGATGGAACGGCCCACCTGAATGAGACCGGGGGGATAGGAGAATAGCTCGATGTAGCGTCGGTTCCAGGCCACCAGCCTGAGCTCCCTGTCCACCACGGAGATCCCCTGCCCCATGTGTTCGATTGCCCCCTGCAACAGGCCGCGGTTGAAGCGGAACATGTCGGAGGCCTCGTCCACTATGGTCGCGATCTCCTCGAGCTGCATGTTGCGTCCCTGCAGGGCAGAGGCTAGCACCAGGCGGGCGGACGAGGTACCGAATACCCCGGCCAGCAGTCGCTCCGTGTGGGCGATGAGCTCGGCGGAGGCCTGCATCTGGGGCGCCAGGGTGCCTCCCCGTTCGCCCGCGAAGCGGCCGAAGGCCCGCTTGACGCGGCTGGAACCGACGAAGCGGGCCGCCAGCATCTCCAGCTCCTTCACCGAGACCCGCGCATGATAAAGCGCCGAGGTATCCCGGCTCGTCTTGCCGACGAAGTTGGCTGCCTGCAGCCGCTCGCTCACCGCCGCCCGTGACAGCAGGGAGCCCGCCACATAGCCGGCGAGGTTGAGCAGAAGACTCAGGAAGAGGCACCAGGCCCCCAGGCTCAGATCCCGCACCGCCGGCCAGTCTGGGGGCGCCAGCAGGGCTTCGAGAGGGGAGCCAGCCAGCAGTCCGCTCTCCGCCAGCAGGGTCACGAACCAGAGGCTGACCCCGAGGGCGAGCCCGAGATAGACGCCCTTGCGATTGCCATGACGCCAGTACAGGCCGAGCAGCAGGGCCGGTGCGAACTGGGCCACGGCCCCGAACGAGAGATAGCCGATGCGCGACAGACTGGTGAGATCCCCGAGCCAGAGATAGAGCGCCCAGGCCGCCAGCAAAATCAGCAAGATGGCACCCCGACGCACCTGCAGCAGCAACCGCATCAGGCGCTCATCCCGCCCCTGTTGCCAGACCCGGCGCAGCAGGACCGGCAACACCAGATCGTTGCTCACCATGATGGCCAGGGCGATGGTGCAGACGATCACCATGCCGGTGGCCGCCGAGGTGCCGCCGAGAAATGCCAGCATCGCCATGCCGTCGAATCCGAGGGACATGGGGAGGCTTATCACATAGGTATCCGAGGCCATGTCTGCCCCGACCCACTGCTTGCCTGCCAGCGCCAGAGGCCAGATGAAGAGCCCCATCAGGAAGAGATAGAGGGGGAAGATCCAGCGGGCCCAGTGCAGATCCTGCCCCTGGTTGTTCTCCACCACGGTCACGTGAAACTGGCGCGGCAGGCAGATGACGGCGCACATGGCGATCAGGGTGTAGATGGCGAGCTCCAGCAGGCCGCCCGGCGTCACCGCCACCACCGCATCGAGGAAGTCGCCCGCCACCAGGGTACGCGCCTCGCTCGGTCTGGCGATGATGAGCCAGAGCGCAAAGCCCCCCACCGCCATGAAGGCGAGCAGCTTGACCACGGACTCGAAGGCGATGGCCACCACCATGCCCCTGTGGTGCTCGGTGGCATCCAGGTTGCGGGTGCCGAACAGAATGCTGAACAGGGCCAGCAGCAGGGTGACCCCCAGCGCCAGCTCCGCCATGTTGCTGGTGGGGCTGACCCCCGTGCTGTTGGCCATCAGCAGATCGAGCCCGGTGACGATCGCCTTGAGCTGCAGCACCAGATAGGGAAGTATCCCCATGACGGCGATGAGGCTGATCACCATGGCCAGGCGCTGGGACTTGCCATAACGGGCGGCAATGAAATCGGCGATGGAGGTGATGTGCTCGCGCTTGGCCACCAGGATGAGGCGGGCCAGCAGGCGCCAGCCAAACAGGAACACCAGCATGGGGCCCAGGTAGATGGGCACCGGCGACCAGGGGGATTCGCTGGCCTGGCCCACGGTGCCGAAGAAGGTCCAGGAGGTGCAATAGACCGCCAGCGACAGGCTGTAGAGCAGAGGCTGCCCCTTGGGGCGACGGCGCTTGTTCTTGTCCGCCACATAGGCGATGAGGAACAGCAAGCCCAGATAGGCGAGCGACAACCCGATCAGCAGCCATCCTTGGTGCATCTCTCTACTTCCCTTTTCCAGATAAGTCGGAGGCCTGCCGCGCCAGAGACCGGCAGACCTGTGTCATCGGCCCTGTTCAGGGCTCTCTTCACGCAGCCGCAACACGAAGACCGGCAGCACTACCAGCACCATGATAAAGAAGATGCCGCCCCCCAGCGGCTCGAACAGCACGCCGCAGATCGCCATCAGGGCCGCCACCGTCATGCCAAGGCCCAGGGCCGCATAGAGCGCCTGGGTGGGGATCTGCTGCTCCGCGGGCAACTGGCGGGTCATGAAGCGGATGGCGCCGAGGTGGCTGACGCAGAAGGTGACCCCGTGCAGCAGCTGGCCGAGCACCAGCACCGCCAGGTCGGTAGAACTGCCGAGCAGCACCCAGCGCACCACGCAGCCAAGGGCCCCCACCAGAAACAGCGTCTGGGCGCCGAAGCGCTGGAGGAAGCGCTTGTCCGCGGCGAACATGGCGATCTCCGCCACCACTCCCAGAGCCCAGAGATACCCGATCAGGGTGCCGCTGTAGCCGGCGCTCTTCCAGTAGATGGCGCTGAAACCGTAGTAGGCCGCGTGGCTCCCCTGCAGCAGGGCGGTGATGAGCAGGAAGCGGCGCACCGGGGCCGACCTGAGCGTGACGAGCAGCGAGGCCTTGGCCCGCTCCCCTTGCAGCTCCCGGGGGGCGGGTCGCAGCGGCAGCAGGCTGAGCCCCAGCATGATCAGCAGCCCGGCCACCATGGTGTGCAGCACCCAGTCGCTGCCAAAGTTGCCCACCAGGGCCCCCACCAGGGTGGAGGCGACGATAAAGGCAAAGGAGCCGCACAGCCGCACCTTGCCGTAGTCGAGGTGGGTCTGCACCACCATACGGGTGGCAAGCGCCTCTCCCATGGGCATCAGGGTCGGGTAGATGAAGTTGGCCGCCAGGGTCAGCACCACCAGCCACCAGAGGCTGTGGCCCAGATAGAAACCGAGGAAGGCCAGCAGACTCAGCAGACAGAGCAGCCGGGTGACGGGCAGCAACTGGCCGGCTCCCTTGACTCGCCCCATCACCATCAGGTTGCCGGCAAAGCGGATGGCCATGCCCACCCCTAGCAATAGCCCTATCTGTTCAGTACTCACCCCGATGCCTTCCAGCCAGAGCGACCAGAACGGCAGGTAGGCGCCATAAACGAAGTAGAAGGCACCAAAAAACAGGGCTAACCAGGAGAACGCGGGCATAGAGGCTCGGGCTGCATGACAAGGGGCACAAATGATAACCGATTTCGGGGCGGGGATCCCCAGGCGGCATGACAGATAAAAACCATAAATATCAATAAAGTTGAACCTTTGTCACATCCCCCTGTCTATTGGGTAACACCGCTTCCTGATGAGTGTTGCAATCCTTCCACCCGCCCCTGGCGGGTTTCTTTTTTGCAGACGCCGACCTTCATGACAAAAGGGGCCTGAGGGCCCCTTTTCCTTCATGCTGGTCCACGACCATCAGAACACGTACTTGACCCGTGCACTGAGGTTGCGGCCAGGCTTGGTCTGCTTGCTGGTATCTGCGGTGGCGGCAAGGCCGGTGATGCTCTCGTAGCTCACGTACTCCTTGTCAAACAGGTTGAACACCCCCACGTTGAGCTGCAGGTCCTGCACCGGCTTGAACTGGGCATAGAGATCCACCACGCCCCAGCCTGCGCTCTTGATGTTGTCGTTGCCTCGCGCATCCTTGCCCACCTTGTCCATGTCGTCGGCAAAGCGCAATGCGGTGTTGATGTTCCAGTTCGGCTGCTCCAGACGCACTCCGACGCTGCCGTTCAGGGGGCTCAGGCTGTTGATGTAGTTGCCCTCGCCATCCTTGCCCTCGATGTAGGCCAGGTTGCCCCAGACGTTGACCAGCTCGTTCAACCAGTAGTCCGCCTTGGCCTCGGCCCCCTTGGTGGTCGCCTTGTCCAGGTTCTGGTACTGATAGAGGGCGGTACGGCCTTCGGTGCCCACGGCCGTCAGTTCGATGAAGTCGTCGAACTTGTTGTAGAAGGTGGCCACTTCATAGCTGAACCCGCCACGGCTGCCGCGCACCCCCAGATCGATGCCGTCGCTGCTCTCTGGCTTGAGGTTCGGGTTGGGCTCGATGCGATAGCCATACGCCTGGTGGTTCAGGGTGGAGAAGGCGTTGTCATACATGGGCGCCTTGAAGCCGTGGCTGTACTGGGCGAACAGGTTCGCCGCCTCGTGCGCCTTGAACACCAGCCCCAGCTTGGGAGAGAACTCCCCTTCGGAGATCTTCTTCATGTTCTCGCCCGTGTAGGCGGGATCCTCGTCCGGGGTCATCTTGTAGTAGTCGTAACGCACGCCCGGGGTCAGCACCCAACGCTCGCCGAACTTGATCTCGTCAAAGGCCCAGAGCGCACTGCGCTCGCTGGTGGTGGAGGGGAAGCTCAGCTCGTTGTAGCCGACGAAGTCACCCGGAACGGTCGGCCCCTTGAAGCGGGTGCGCTCGTTGTCGGTGTGCTCGTATTCCAGGCCCCAGGCCAGACGCTGGCTGGCGAGCGCCTTGTTGAACTTCACCTGGGCGCCCAGGCTCTCCTGCTCGAAACCGTTGTGATCCAGGGAGTTCTTGGTCACATAGGGGTTGCCCGGCATGACCGGATACTTGGACGAAGCGTACTGATCCAGGGTCTGCTTGGCGCGGCTGTAGTAGATCTTGCTGTCCACGCGATCCGCCCAGGGGGCGTTCAGGGCGAGGCCATGATCCAGTACCAGGGAGAGGTTGTCGGTCTCCTTGTCGGTAATGGGCTGGTTGAAGACGGAGCCCGCCTTGGTCAGATCGATGGCATCCGGATCCTGCCCCTCGGTGAAGTAATCCACCGTCAGTTTCAGGAACTGCTCATCGGAGAGATTCCACTTGCTCTTGAACAGCACGGCCTGGCTGACGATGTCGAACTCGTTCTTGTCGCCGTCATAATTCTGGGTGACACCGCCATCGCGCCAGGTGTAGCGCAGCAGGTTCTCGACTTCCCCGGTGCGCAGCGCCCCCGTGATGCCGGCCATTCTCTGGTGGCTGCTGGAGGCATAACCCGTGGTCGCATCCAGATAGCTGTCGCGGCCCTTGAGGAAGTCGCCTGCATCCTTGGTGGTGATGGCAATGACGCCTCCCAGAGCATCGGAACCGTAAGCGGCCGAGGCCGGCCCTTTGGCCACTTCCACCTGCTTGATCATGTCGGTGTCGAAGTAGGTCTGACCCACGCCGCCATTCTTGTAGGCATCGTTCTGGCGCACACCGTCCTGCACCACCTTGACCCGGTTTTCGCTCATGCCGCGAATGGTGAAGGTTTGGGCATCTCCTGCTCCTCCCTGCACGCTCACCCCGGGCTCATAGCGGAACAGATCGGCGACGTTGCTGACGACCTGCTCTTCAATCTGCTCCGAGGTAATGACGGCGATGGGACCGGAAACATCTTCCAGCTTCTGTTCCATCCGGGAGCCGCTGACGACCATGACTTCATCGGCTTTCTTGTCTGCGGCGAAAGTGGGGGAGATCAGCCCGGCCGCCACGGCGAGGGCTATCAGGGAGGGGGTGTTGTTGTGCGCCACTGCAAAGTCCTTATTGAGAATTATTATCAAGCGGAAGGCATATTACCCCGCCAGAGACAAAGATCAATAATAAAGTGAATCATTCTCATTTCACTTTATCGTCATTCCCCCTTACACTGGCGCCACTTTTTCGCTCGCCATGCCGCCATCCCATGGTGCAGCCTTTTCCCATCCCCTGTTTCTTGAGTGAGTAACCATGATCCGACGACTCCCCCTACTCGCCCTGCCCCTGCTGCTGGCCGCCTGCGCCACCACGTCGCAGAACACCCCACCCGAGACCCTCTATGACGCACGGCTCGATACGGCCCAGGGGCAGGCGTTGACCTTCGAGCAGGCGGTGGCGCGGGTGGCGGATGCCGACATCGTGCTGGTGGGGGAGCTTCACACTCACCCGGCCATCCATCTGTTGCAGGCACGTCTGCTGGCGGGGCTTGACGAGATGTCGCAAGCCGATGGCCGGGCCCTGGTACTCTCCATGGAGCAGTTCAGCCGCGCCGATCAGCCGGTGCTGGATGCCTACCTGGCCGGACGCATCGGCGAATCGGCCCTCATTCGAGATGGCCATGCCTGGCCCAACTACCAGAGTGATTACCGCCCTCTGGTGGAGTTTGCCAAGGCGCAGCACCTGCCAGTGATCGCCGCCAATGCCCCCAAACCCCTGGTGAGCTGCGTCGGTCAGGAGGGACCGGCCTGGCTCGACAAACTGCCGGCCAATCGCCGCAGCCAGCTTGCCCGCGAGCTGACTCTGGGGGATGACGGCTACCGCCAGAAGTTCATGGCTTCCATGCACCATGGGGATGCGGACGGCAACGCCCGTCGCTTCGCCGCCCAGACCAGCTGGGACGACACCATGGCCGAAAGCATGGTGGATTATCTGGGCAAGCATCCCGGCAGGCGCATCATGCATATCGCAGGCAACTTCCACGTGGAGGGGGGACTCGGGATCGCCAGTCGCATCGCCAGCCGCAATCCGGCACTCAAGGTGGCACTCATCGTGCCGCAAACCAGTGACGAGACAGCCCCCGGGAGAGACGCAGACGTCAGGGTCCACATCGCTCCCCTGCCGGAACGCTGGCTAAATGCAAAGGAAATGAAGCAAGATATGGGCGCACTGCATCAATCCCGAAGCCGTGACTGCAGCCAATGGTTGCAACCCTCAAAATAGCCCAAGGATTTCATATGGATGTGTTACTCGTCATCGACATGCAACAGGGGTTGTTCGATAACCCCCGCCATCAGGATGCCCAGGTCATCGCCAACATCAATCGTCTGGCCGATCGCGTGCGGGGCCAACACGGACGGGTCATCTATGTGCAACACGACGAACCGGGTTCCGAGCTGGAACCTGGCAGTGCGGGCTGGCAACTGCACGCCGATCTGGCCCCGTCTCCCCACGACAGCCGGGTGCGCAAGACCGCCTGTGACAGCTTCCTCGACACCGAGCTCGGCTTCCTGCTGGCAGAGCAGTCGGTAGACAGACTGCTCATCTGCGGCTGTGCCACCGACTTTTGCGTCGATACCACGTTGCGCAGCGCCGCCGCCAGGGGCTTTGACGCCTTTGCGGTGACCGACGCCCATACCACGGCGGACAGGCCGCACCTGAGTGCGGAGCAGATCATCCAGCACCACCACTTCATGTGGCGGCATCTGAGCCTGCCTCAAGGCAGAAGCGTGACCCTGCTCACGACGGATGAGCTGCTGGCCACCATTCAACCCGAGCGGGCGTGTTAAGCTGCCCGTCCTGATGTGAACACCCGATTGGAGTCTTGTGTGCGTCTACTCTCTGCCGTTGCCCTCACGCTGCTGTTACCGGCGCTCACCGCCTGCTCCGGCTTGCCGGGGGCAGCACCCGATGGCCCGGCCCCCCTGTTCCACACCCATATCAGCGACGACGGGAGCAAGCGCTTCACCTTCGAGGCCGCCCCTCTCGACGTCCTGCCCACCCGGTTGCAGGAGGGAGATGACAACCGGCTGAGCCGCCGCGACAAGAGCCTGCTGGAACGCCGGGAAGCCCTGCAGGACGAGCAGCTCACCCAGATGCTGGCCACGCGCAAGTATTGCCGAAGCGGCTATATCGTCCTCAGCCAGACCTCCTGGAAGATCCGCGGGGAATGCAACGAGAGCGCCACCCAGGCCGATCGCGATGCCTTCCCCAACCAGGCAGGCTGGCAAGAGTAACCCGGGACATAACAACAAAATGGGCAGCCCAGGCTGCCCGTTTTCTCATCTCGCTAATTGTTCCCTCAAACGGGTTCATCCGCCGGGCTGGTCAGCTCGGCGCCATTGTCGATGCGTTTGTGCCCTTCCACCAGGTGAACGAAGTCCACCAGTTCGTCGCCGGAGACACGGAACGCCTGACCGAATCCCTTGACGAACAGTCCCTGCTCGGGCTTGAGCCTAAACAGCACGAAGTCCTTGAGGTTGGAGAGCCCTTTGACTATCTCGCCGAAGCGCCCTTCCAGCGCCGCAACGGCCTTCTCCCAGCGTGCGTCGTCGCGGGCCACCACCTCGGCGACCGCATCGAAGGTCAGACGCTTGCGGGCAAACAGCTCGCGGGCACCGGTTTCGTCCTCGATCAGCATCAGCGATACCTTGGGCACCTGTTGCAGGTTGCGGGCGTGGCGAGCTATCTCGGAGATGAGCACATAGTATCCATCTTCCTGCAGCACGAAGGGGGCATAGCTGGCATTGGGGTTGCCTTCGCCATCCACAGTGGCGAGCTGCAGGGTACGGCAACCGTCGCGGAACTCGCGGATCTCCGGTTGCAGGCGGTTTTGCAGGCGCTCCTGACGTTCACTCATGCTTTCACTTCCTCTTGATACTGACGGCGCAGGGCCATGAAACGCTCCACCTGCTCAGGCAGCAGATGACGCTGCTCGTCCCGGCCCAGGTAGATCTTGAAAATGCAGCGGCCACTGTGGCCGAAGAACTGGAAGGAGTGCCCCTCCTTGCCCATGAAGAGCTTGCTGACCAGGGCGATGCCCGCCACGTTGTCGAGCTTGAGGTGGCCGTGCAGTTCGCCGTCCCGCCCCATCAGGTTGTAGTAGCCGCGCGCGTTCTTGCCCTTGGGGAAGGGAGCCTTCACCTCGAAGATGGAGCCATCGGATTCGACGATGGTGGTCACCTGACCCCAGCTGGACAGGTCCGCCAGCAGGGCTTCGGCCTCCCCGGCCGGCACTGACGTCATCAGGGCGGCAGGCAGATGGCGTACCACCTCCCACTCGCTGACGGCCAGCTCGGTGGCGATAGTGGACGGGTGGGCACTGGGGTCTTGCTCCAGCAGCGCCTGAATGCGTTGTGCAATGCTCATCGGTTCTCCCTGGATGATCTGGCGATGGTGCTCGGTGTCGCGACGGATACTGTAATAAAGCGCCCCAAGTAACGCAATTGATAATCGCTTTCATTCTCAGTGCATTTTGGTGGGCGACTTGATATTCTCGGCGGCAACCTTATTTCATTCACCCTTCGGAGGTTCGCATGGGCCGTCGTTTTGCCCTCGCATTCAGCCTGCTCGGCTGTGCCCTTTCCCTCTCTTCCCCATCCGTCATGGCGGTGGAGCGTATCGTCAGCATAGGCCCGGCCACCACGGAACTCATCCTGGCGCTGGGGGGCGAGCAGAGCCTGGTCGCTACCGATGTCAGCAGTCCGGAGCCCAGAGGCGTGCCCAAGGTCGGCTATCACCGTGCCCTCGCCGCCGAAGGGATCCTGAGCCTCTCTCCGACCCTGGTGGTCGGCAGCGACGAGATGGGCCCGAACAGCACGCTTGATCAGTTGCGCCGTGCCAACGTCAAGGTCGAGGTCATGGCCACAGCCCCTACGCTGGCCAACCTCAACGAGCGTATCGACACCCTGGCCCATCTCCTGGGTGACCAGACGGCAGGGAGCAAGCTCAAGGAGGAAATTGCCGCCCAAAGCGACACCCTGGCGGCGCAGGCGAAGCAGAACAAGCCCCTCAAGGTCGCCTTCCTGCTGCTGCACAAGGGTCAGCCCACCAGCATCGCTGGCGGCAACACCACCGCCAGCGCCCTCGTCACCCTGGCGGGCGGCGTCAATCCGGTGGCTGGGCTCCACGACTACAAGCCCGTTTCCACCGAATCCCTCATCGAGCTGCAGCCTGATCTGGTGCTGGTGAGCGGCCGCGACTGGCAGCAGTATCAGGATCCCGACGCCGTCCTGAGCCAGGTGCCGGCCCTGTCAGCCACCCCGGCAGGCAAGAACAAGGCTATCCACGCCATCGACGGACATGCCCTGCAAGGGGGCCTCAGCCTTCGTTCCCTGCAACAGGCGAACCAGATCGCCCAGTGGATCAAGCAGGGTTCCTGATGCGCCTGCCTCTGCCCTGGCTACTCGCCCTGACCGGCTGCGCGCTGGCGTTGCTGCTGGTCGGGTCCCTCGCGACCGGCCCCATGTCCCTCTCCCTTGGTGAGAGCCTGCGCGCCCTGTTTGCCGGACCACAGAGCGGGATTGAGGCTCACAAATTATTGATCGTGCAGGAGATCCGTCTGCCACGAACCCTGCTCTGCATCGCCGTGGGGGGCATTCTCGGCCTCTGCGGCGCCGTCATGCAGGGACTGTTTCGCAACCCCCTGGCAGACCCCGGCATCATAGGGGTGTCGGGTGGGGCGGCACTCGGCGCGGCCCTGGCCATCGTGCTGCTCGCCCCGTTGGACTCGCACCTGCAGAGCCTGCTCGGCCTGGGGTTGCTGCCCCTGCTCGCCTTTCTCGGCGGAGCCCTCACCACCACCCTCGTCTATCTGCTGGGTACCCGAGAAGGGGGCACCTCGGTCACCGTGATGCTGCTGGCCGGGGTGGCCATCACGGCGCTCTCCGGCGCCGTCATCGGACTGCTCACCTATCTCGCCGACGATCAGATGCTGCGCAACTTGAGTCTGTGGCAGATGGGCTCCCTGGCGGCAGGCAAGCCGGTCGATGTGACGCTGGCGCTGCTGACCCTGGCCGCTTTGCTGCTGCTGTTCATGCGCGATGCCAATCCCCTCAACGCCCTGCTGCTGGGAGAGGGAGAGGCACGGCATCTGGGGGTGAACGTGCAGACGCTGAAGCGTCGCCTCATCCTGCTCACCGCTGCCGGTGTCGGCGTGGCGGTGGCCGTGGCGGGCATGATCGGCTTTGTCGGCCTGGTGGTTCCCCATCTGGTACGGCTGCTGGCCGGCCCCAACCATGTCCGCCTGCTCCCGCTGTCTGCCCTGCTGGGGGCTGGCCTGCTGCTGGGGGCCGACATGCTGGCACGCACCCTGCTCGCTCCGGCCGAGCTGCCCGTCGGCATTATCACCGCCCTGCTGGGGGCCCCCTTCTTCATCTGGCTCTTGGTCAAGAGCCGCCAAGCCCTGTAACAGGAGATCGCCACCTTGCCCGGATCCCCCTCCCCCCTGCTCAGTTGCCGGGGTCTTCGCCTCAGTCGTGGCAACCGGCTTATCCTGGACAGCCTGGATCTCGACCTGCATGCCGGCAGTCTGACCGCCCTGCTCGGCCCGAATGGCGCCGGAAAAAGCTCGCTGCTCAAATGCCTGACCGGCGAGCTGGCACATGAGGGAACCATCGCCCTGTTCGGCCAGAAACGCCAGGAGTGGGCCGGCAACGCGCTGGCCCACAGGCTCGGGGTGCTGCCGCAAAGCTCCTCCTTGAGCTTCCCCTTCCTGTGCGAGGAGGTGGTGGCCATGGGGCGACTGCCCCACAGCGAGCCCGCCAGCCGACGCGACGAGATTGTGCGTGCCGCCATGACCCACGCCGGGGTGGATCACCTGACGGGCCGCCTCTACCCCGGCCTCTCCGGCGGGGAGCGCCAGCGGGTGCAGTTCGCCCGGGTGCTGGCCCAGATCTGGCAGGCCCCGGACGAACCGCAGCAAGCGCGGCTGCTGCTGCTCGACGAACCCACCTCGGCCCTCGACCTCAAGTACCAGCACCAGCTGCTCACCATGGCCCGCGCCCTGGCCGGTCGCAACACCGCCGTGCTGGTGGTGCTGCACGACCTCAATCTGGCGGCCCGTTACGCCGATCGGCTGGTGATGCTGGAGCGCGGTCGCCTGATGGCGGACGGCCCCCCGGCCGAGGTGCTCACCCCGGCGCTCATCGCTCGGCTCTACGACTACCCGGCCGAGGTGATCCACCACCCCGAGACCGGACAACCCATGGTGGTGTGACACCCCGGGACAGATAGCAACAGAGCGCCATCAGGCGCTCTGTTTTTTTGCGGTATCCAGCCTTGGGCTGACCTGCAGGGCAACTTCCCTGGGCACATCAGGCTATCTGGTAGCGCCCCGGCTTGTGATTGAGTGTCAACACCAGGTTACAGATGATGGCAGCCACCACGGAAAGCGCCAGCAGCCAGGGGGAGACCACGAAGAATGAGGCAACCACGATGGCGCAATCCAGCCCCATTTGCAGCTTGCCTGCCCGCACACCCCATCTGTCCTGAATGAAGAGCGCCAGGATGTTGAAGCCCCCCAGGCTCGCCTTGTGGCGGAACATGATGAGCAGCCCCATGCCGATCAGGGTGCCGCCGATCAGCGCCGCATAGACGGGTTCGATCTTGCCGATTTGCAGCACGGCGTTGAGGTGATCCGTCATGAAGGAGACGGTGGCCACGGCGGCAAAGGTATTGAGGGTGAAGCGCGGCCCCATTCTGAGCCAGGCCAAGACATAGAAAGGCAGGTTCATGGCGAAGAACAGCAGGCCGAAGCTGATGCCGGTCACCTGCTGCAGCAGCAGCGCCAGCCCGGCGGTGCCGCCGGTGAGCAGGCCGACCTGATGGAACAGGAAGATGCCGAGGGAGACGAAGCCTGCCGCGGTCAGCAGGGCGAGCACATCCTCATAGAGCGGGTGTGCAGAGCGGGGGGTGTTGTCCATAACCGGGTGTCCATGCGAAGTGAAAAGAGTGTCTGCCGCCAGCACTGGCGGTGGCGAGCCCCGTGGATCGGGACTTCGTTTATGACCACAGTGTCCGATTTCAGTGAGCCGGATCACAAGACGGTGGCAGTACGCACCAAAATGGTGCTCGTCAGCCCTGCGTTACAACCCCTGCACCAAGATCAGCCACTCTCCCCCGCGCCACCCTGGCCCCAGGCTGAAAAACCGGACGGATCCCGCTGTTACCAACAATGAATCGTTCTAGAATGGGGCCTCGCAAATCTCTGCCCCCAAGGAGTCGCCGCAGATGAGAGTCGCCGTATTCGGAATAGGTTATGTGGGTCTGGTCCAGGCCGCCGTGCTGGCCGAGATGGGCCACCAGGTGACCTGTGTGGATGTGGATGCCGCTAAGGTCGGCCGGCTGAAAGAAGGCATCATCCCCATCTTCGAACCCGGCCTGGCCCCCATGGTACAGGCCAACCACCAGGCCGGTCGCCTGCACTTCACCACGGACGTGGCCGAGGGGGTGGGCTTCGCCGAGCTCATCTTCATCGCGGTCGGCACCCCGCCGGACGAGGACGGGTCTGCCGACCTCCATCAGGTAATGACGGTGGCGGACACCATAGGCCGCCTGATGCAAGGGGGCAAGGTGGTGGTCAACAAGAGCACTGTCCCTGTCGGCACCGCCAGCCGGGTACGGCGACACATTGCGGCGCGCCTCGCCGACCGTGGTCTCGATCTTCCGCTCGACGTGGTCTCCAACCCCGAATTTCTCAAGGAGGGCGCCGCCGTCGCCGACTGCCTGCGGCCGGATCGCATCATCATCGGCACCGACTCCGATCACGCCTTCTCCCTGCTGGAGGAGCTCTACGCCCCCTTCAACCGCAAGCGAGACCGCATCCTGCGGATGGATGCACGCAGCGCCGAACTGACCAAGTACGCCGCCAACGCCATGCTGGCGACCCGCATCTCCTTCATGAACGAGATGGCCACCCTGGCCGAAGCCCTGGGCGCCGATATCGAGGAGGTGCGCAAGGGTATCGGTGCCGATCCGCGCATCGGCCACCACTTCATCTACCCAGGCTGCGGTTATGGCGGATCCTGCTTCCCCAAGGATGTCAGGGCGCTGATCCACACCGCGAAGGAGGCGGGGTGCGAGACCCCCCTGCTGCGCTCGGTGGAGCAGGTCAACGAGGCGCAGAAGCACAGGCTCATGACCCGGCTGCACCACCATTTTGGTGCCAGTCTGTCGGGGCGCACCTTCGCGTTATGGGGACTCGCCTTCAAACCCAATACCGACGACATGCGCGAAGCCCCGAGCAGGGTGCTGATGGAGGCGATCTGGGCGGCAGGAGGCAAGGTGCAGGCGTTCGACCCCGAGGCCATGACCGAGGCCGCCCGCCTCTATAGCCAGCGGGCAGATTTGCTCCTGTGCGACACCCAGGAAACCGCCCTTCAGGGGGCCGATGCCCTGCTCGTCTGCACCGAGTGGCAACAGTTCCGCGCACCGGATTTCGACCTGCTTCGCCAGACCCTGAAGCAGGCCATCATCTTCGACGGCCGCAACCTCTATGATCCGGCCCGTCTACGCCAGCGCGGTTTCACCTACTATGCCATCGGCCGTGGCGACAGCCTGGCTCATCAGGAGGAGCGATGAAGTACCTCGTCACCGGCGCCGCCGGGTTTATCGGATTTCATGTGGCGCGCAGGCTCTGTGGCGACGGCCATCAGGTGGTGGGGATAGACAACCTCAACGACTACTACGCGGTGAGTCTCAAGGAGGCGCGCCTCGCCCTGCTCACGCCTCTACCCGGCTTTCGCTTCGAACACCTCGATCTCGCGGACCGCGCGGCCATGGCCTCGCTCTTTGCCCACGAGCAGTTTGACCGGGTGATCCATCTGGGGGCCCAGGCCGGGGTGCGCTACTCCCTGGACAACCCCTTCGCCTACGCCGACAGCAACCTCACCGGCCACCTTACCGTGCTGGAGGGGTGTCGCCAGACCCGGGTGCAACATCTGGTCTATGCCTCCTCCAGCTCGGTCTACGGGCTGAACGAACAGATGCCGTTCAAGCCGTCCGATGGGGCGGATCATCCCGTCTCCCTCTATGCGGCGAGCAAGAAGGCCGGGGAGCTGATGACCCACTCCTACTCCCATCTCTACGGCCTGCCCACCACCGGGCTGCGCTTTTTCACCGTCTACGGCCCCTGGGGCCGGCCCGACATGGCCCTGTTCAAGTTCGTGCACGCCATCCTGAACGGCGACCCCATCGACCTCTACAACCAGGGCCAGCTCAGCCGGGATTTCACCCATGTCGACGACATCGTCGAGGGGATAGTGCGCATCGCAGACATCCCCCCTGCGGGCGATGCCCACTGGCAGGGGGCCCCGGACGCCAGCCCGGCCCCCTATCGCCTCTTCAACATCGGCAACGGCAGCCCGGTCAGGCTGCTGGACTTCGTGGATGCCATCGAGTCGGCCCTCGGCAAACGGGCCATCCGCAACATGCTGCCCATGCAGCCCGGCGACGTGCTCGCCACCTGGGCCGACACCCGCTCGCTGTTCGACGCCACGGGCTATCGCCCCCGTGTCGGGCTCAAGGAAGGGGTAGACAGCTTTGTCCGCTGGTATCGGGACTACTACCGGGTCTGAGCCAAACGAGGTGGCAGGGTCCCCTGGCTCGCGACCCTGCGCTCAGGATGAAGGGGGATAGCTGAAGGGCACCATGGTGGGGGAGAGCCCACGACAGGCGGGTTTGAGGGCCTGCGGGCCTGCCAGCAGCCAGTCGGTGCGGTGACGGTTGCCGAGGTTTTCCATCTTCGCGGAGTCAAAACACCTCACCATCAGGTCGGCGCTCCCCAGTACCCAGCGCCCGGGGGCAGCCCCTATCCAGGCGGCAGCTTCCCGGGCCTGCTCCCCGTCTCCCATCAGATAAGGGTAATGTTTCACTGGTTGCAGGCTAAACAGCAGATGTTGCTCTTTGAAGCCCGCCAGCAGCAGTTCATCCCCCACAGGCACCTTCTGCGCCGCCAATGCCATGACTGCCTGAGGGGTGCGCACCTCGTTGAGGCGCACGCTGATCCAGCAGGAGTAGATCAGCCACCCCACTGCCAGGGAGCTGAGAATGGCGGTCAGTGGCGCCCGGCGCAGCAGGGCGTTGACCAGCAGCAGCCCCCCTCCCATCGCCAGCAGGGGCAACCAAGGGGCCGGGCCCAGATCCTCCAGTCTGCTCGCCAGCCTGGTGCTGAAGGCCAGCGCCCCCGCCCCGCCCACACAGATGATCCCCAGCAGCCAGCCGAGTCCACCCAACAGGCGTGCGGGCCAGACCCTCGCCAGCAGCTCGGCGACGAAGGGAGCCGTCAGCAGGGCCAGCGCCGGCGTCCCCGGCGTGACATAGACGCCGCGCTTGCCCGGCGAGGCCGAGAAGAAGAGGATCACCAGCACCAGGTAACCGAGCAGCAATATGATGCGCCTATCCTGCCCCTGGATGGCCTTGCGCCAGGCCATCACCAGCCAGGGCAGCAGCAGGGAGAGCGGCAGCCAGAATGGCGGGATCACCGAGGTGAGGTAGTACCAGAAGGGTTTGACGTGATGCCAGGCGTTGGCATAGCGGGTCACCGTCTGACGCAGCAGTATGTTGTCCCGGTAGGCCTGCAGCACGGGATCCCCGCTCTGGGCCACGGCGAGCAACATGGGCACCAGCCAGAGAGCGATGGCCAGCACCATGAACAGCGGCCCCGCCAGCCCCTTGAGCCAATCGCCCCTGGTGGCGGCGCGGATCTTCTCCCTGTGGGTCCAGACGGCCGGGATCAGGATCAGCAGGGCCAGCAGCCCCACCCCCTTGGTGATGATGCCGAGCCCGGCGGCGAACCAGCCGAGCCAGTACCAGCGCCAACCGCCACCACAGAGCAGGAAGCGGACGAAGCCATAGACCCCCAAGGTGATGAAGAAGGTGACCAGCGCATCGATCTGCGCCGTCTTGGCCTGCAGGGTGAACTGGACCGTAAAGAGCAGCAGCAGACCGGCCATGAAACCGACCTGTGCGCTCCACAGCCGGCGCCCCAGATCCCACACCAGCGCGATGGTCAGCAGGCCCGCCAGCAGGGAGGGCAGCAGAAAGGCCACCTTGATGGAGCCGGTCAGCAGATACCCTATCGCTATCCCCCACATAAACAGGGGGGGCTTGTCCGGGTAGATCTCGCCACCGCGCATGGGGAAGAGCCACTGGCCGCTCTCCACCATCTCCTTGGCGATCAGGGCGAAGCGCGGCTCGTCGGCGGGCCAGGGATCCCGCAGGCCGAGGCCCGCCCCCAGCACCACCAGGGCGATCAGCAGCAGCCAGCCCAGCGACTCCTGCCTGAGCAGATAACGATCATTTACCATGACGAACCTCATAGTCGTCGACGACCTTGTCCCGCTTCCACCCTCTGTGCTGGATGTCCAGATAGAGGCTGTAGAGGGCGGTAAAGGTGGGGAAGAGGTTCTGCAGCACGCCGACGGAGTCCTGCTTGGGGGAGAAGATGAAGTAGCTGAGCGTCATCAGGCTGCCGAGCACGCTCATGTACCAGAACAGGCGGGGAATGACGGGCCGGCCGGCCCGCCTGGACGCCAGAAACTGCACCAGCCAGCGCCCGCCGAACATGAGCGCCCCCGTGTAGCCGATGAGCTTCCAACCGGTGACATGCAGACCCGTCCAGTCAAACCAGGTCAGCTCCATGGAAAGCAGGGCATCGATCATCGCCGCCCTCCCCGGTTCAAACCGCCGACATGGGGGGCGACCTCATCCCGGTCCGGCCAGACCGATGACAACGAAAGCAGGGTGTCCATCACTCCAGCATCTCCCGGATCTCGACCACCTTGGAGCGACGCTGCAACCACCAGACGCCGACCACGTCCACCAGCCCGACCCAGAGCCGGTTCCAGACGCCGTACTTGGAAACGCCCGCCTGCCGCGGCCTGTGGTTGACCGGCCAGGGGGACATGCGGCCCCCCTGGGCCTGGATCAGGGCCGGGATGTAGCGGTGCATGTGGTTGAAGCCGGGCAGGCGCAGATACCAGTCGCGGCGCACCACCTTGAGGCCGCAGCCGGTATCCGGAATGCCGTCGCGCAGCAGCAGATCGCGAAAACCGTTCGCCAGTCTGGACGAGAGGCGTTTCACCCAGTCATCCCGGCGAGTAACCCGGTGGCCGATGAGCCCGACCTGATTCCTGTCCGCCGCGAAACGGTGCTTGGCCTCCTCCAGCATGGCGGGAATGTCCGCCGGATCGTTCTGGCCGTCGCCGTCCAGCACCACCAGCCAGTCGCCGCGCCCCTGGCGCACCCCGCTCAGCACCGCCATGCTCTGGCCGACGGCCCTGGCGTGGCGCACCACCCGCAGCCTGGTGAAGCGGGACTTCAGCTCGCACAGCAGGGCATAACTGTCATCCTCGCTGCCATCATCCACGTAGATCAATTCGTACTCGTATCCGCCCCCCAGAGCGGCGTCTATTTCACTGATGAGGGGAGCCAGATTGTCCCGTTCATCCTTGGCTGGTACTACGACTGACACATCGACTGAATCACCCATATGAGCTTCCCGACAATGAAAATAATCCAAGGGATCCTGTTGCGCACATCATGAAGAAGGTGGACTCAGCGCCAGAACCCGCACAAATACAAGGTATTACATCATGATGATCGCCGTCTATCACCCGACAACTAACTATCGCATCAACTAAGAGGGGCAGCACAACAGCGCGGCCCTGCCCGCACCTCAGGTCGTCACCACCAGCAGGATCTTCTCCCGCCTAAAAGTTCCATACCGTTTTCGTCTCTGATGACCTGACACATAACCACATGTTCCATCGTCTGGCTGGCAGCCACCCCGTGGAGAACCTATATCTTCCGGACAAGCCAACGAGGTAACCATCATGCAGAGACTCTGCGCCTGGGGCTGGGGGCTGCTCCTGCTGTTGACCACGGCATCGGCCCATGCCGATGCATTTCGCCAGGCCCCCAAAGCGATGAGCGCCCTGCGCCAGGGCGCCGCCATGGAGCGCGGCAACCCGAGGCAGGCCATCGCCCACTACTGCACCGCCGCCAGCCTGGGCAACCCGGAAGCCTACTACCGCATCGGTCGCCTGCTGGCTCGCGGCCCCCAGGGGATACGCAACGCGCGCCACGCGAACGCCTACCTGGCCATGGCCATGCGCCTCGGCAATCAGCAGGCCGCCCGCTACTACAACGAGCGGGTCGGCAACGCCCCCCTCGGCACCTGTGGCGTCGGTGGCAGCGGAGGCGGCGCCCCCTGGGTGCGGCCCAGCACCCCCTTCGATCAGGACAGCTACCTAGCCCGGCAATCCACGAGCAAGCAGCAGCTGGCCAGCATGATCCGCCAGGCGGCCAAGCGCCACAGAGTCAACCCCCAGCTGGCGCTGGCCATCGCCATCGCCGAGTCCAATCTGAACAGTGCCGCCGTCTCCCCCAAGCAGGCGCAAGGGGTCATGCAGCTCATCCCCGAAACCCAGGCCCGTTTCGGCGTGACCCGGCCGTTCGACGCCCGGCAGAACATCCGTGGCGCCATGATCTACCTGAAGTGGCTGGAGAAGCAGTTTGGCCCCGACTGGGTCAGGATCAGCGCCGCCTACAACGCCGGGGAGCAGGCCGTCCTGCGCCACGGCGGCGTGCCGCCCTATCAGGAAACCCAGGAGTATGTGCAGCGGGTGCTCTACTACTCGGGGCAGGATCCGGCCAAGGAGCGCCGGCTGCCACGCTGAGCGCCACCCGCCGGCCGTCTCATCCGCACGAATCCTATCGGGCCAGGCTTAAGGAAATCTTAAGACAGGGCCCCGCACGCTCCTGTCCGCTGCCGCCTCTCGGCCGCTCGCCAGCCCCCTGGCTCCCCGGCTTTGCCGCCCCTCTCCCATTGGTTTACAATCGACGGGTTTTTTGGAACCGGGTTGACGGCCCGTCAACCCGGCCCCACCACGACATCAGTTTGTTAATGCCAAGACATTAAACTGCTGAAAGGAAGAGAATTAGCCAATGGCTCAATTTATTTACACCATGAACAGGGTTGGCAAGGTCGTGCCGCCCAAGCGTCATATTCTCAAGAACATCTCCCTCTCCTTCTTCCCGGGGGCCAAGATAGGCGTGCTGGGTCTGAACGGCGCCGGGAAATCGACCCTGCTGCGCATCATGGCGGGCATCGACACCGAGATCGAAGGGGAAGCCCGTCCGCAGCCCGGCATCAAGATCGGCTACCTGCCCCAGGAGCCGAAGCTGGATCCGGAGCAGACCGTACGCGAAGCGGTCGAAGAAGCGGTCGGCGACGTCAAACGCGCCATGGCGCGCCTCGACGAGGTCTATGCAGCCTACGCCGACCCGGATGCGGATTTTGACAAGCTGGCCCGCGAACAGGGCGAGCTGGAAGCCATCATCGCCGCCCAGGGCGGTCACAACATGGAAAACCAGCTGGAGCGCGCGGCCGATGCCCTGCGCCTGCCGGCCTGGGATGCCCAGATCAAGCACCTCTCCGGTGGTGAGCGCCGCCGCGTGGCCCTGTGCCGCCTGCTGCTGGAAAAGCCGGACATGCTGCTGCTGGACGAACCGACCAACCACCTGGATGCGGAATCCGTGGCCTGGCTGGAGCGCTTCCTGCACGACTACGAAGGCACCGTCGTGGCCATCACCCACGACCGCTACTTCCTCGACAACGTGGCGGGCTGGATCCTGGAGCTGGACCGCGGCGAAGGCATCCCCTGGGAGGGCAACTACTCCTCCTGGCTGGAGCAAAAAGATGCCCGTCTGGCCCAGGAAGCGAGTTCCGAAGCCGCCCGTCGCAAGTCCATCGAGAAGGAACTGGAGTGGGTTCGTCAGAACCCGAAAGGCCGTCAGGCCAAATCCAAGGCTCGTATGGCTCGCTTCGAAGAGCTCAACACCAACGACTACCAGAAGCGCAACGAGACCAACGAGCTGTTCATTCCGCCCGGACCGCGCCTCGGCGACAAGGTGGTGGAGGTGGCCAACCTGCGCAAATCCTACGGTGATCGAGTGCTGATCGACGATCTCTCCTTCTCCATTCCGAAGGGTGCCATCGTCGGCATCATCGGTCCGAACGGTGCCGGTAAATCGACCCTGTTCCGCATGATGTCGGGTCAGGAACAACCGGATTCCGGTTCCATCACCCTGGGTGACACCGTGGTGCTGGCCTCCGTGGATCAGTTCCGCGACAGCATGAACGACAAGAAGACGGTGTTCGAGGAAGTCGCCGACGGCCAGGACATCCTGCGCATCGGCAACTACGAGTTCCCGAGCCGCGCCTACATCGGCCGCTTCAACTTCAAGGGTTCCGACCAGCAGAAGCGGGTCGGCGAGCTCTCCGGTGGTGAACGTGGCCGTCTGCACCTGGCCAAGCTGCTGCAGACCGGCGGCAACGTGCTGCTGCTGGATGAACCGACCAACGATCTGGACATCGAAACCCTGCGCGCCCTCGAGAACGCCCTGCTGGAGTTCCCGGGTTGCGCCATGGTCATCTCCCACGACCGCTGGTTCCTCGACCGCATCGCCACCCACATCCTGGACTACCAGGACGAGGGCAAGATCGCATTCTTTGAAGGCAACTTCACCGAATACGAAGAGTGGAAGAAGAAGACCTACGGTGCCGAGGCTATCCAGCCGCGCCGCGCCAAGTACAAGCGCATTGCCAAGTAAGGCGAGGCAACAGCTGCGCCGCCAGGTATGACGTCACAAGGGGAGCCGGGGCTCCCCTTTTTTGCCTCTTCTGACTTACAATCTCCACCTATTCCCCACCGATAGCGACCCATGACCCAAGCCTCCACCACCAGACTCACCATCCAGATCCGGCTCGAACCCGGCTGCCTGGGGCCGGATGGCAAGCAGCACATCGATACCTTCTGCGCGGCCGCCAACCGGATCCTCGCCGCCATCGAACCCCGACGGGTGCACTGGGTGCTGCTGCCCCGCCATGACAAGCAACTTGCCGAGCAGGCCTACTTCCTTGATGGCCGCCCCTTGAGCGAAACCCAGGCCACCCTGCTGCTGCAACGCATGGGGTTGACCCTCGATCCCTTGCTGGAGCAGAGCGATGCCGTGCTGAGCCAGCTTATCGAACGCTACCAGAAAAACCGTTGATCCCGATGTGGAAACGGGGCTCTATTGGTCCCCTTTCTCCTGCCTCCGGGGGAAAACGTTTGAATTTTTACTCTATTCATTGATCCGCCTCGCACATCCGGGGTTTGTAAACCTGGCCGCCTGTGTGAAAATGTGCGCGCTGTCACGGTATCAGGACGAGTCTGGTCACTTCACCGCCAGAATCAGGGTCCGTCGCCCCGCATGGATGGGCCGGGCCCCCTGCTGCCTATTTCACGTCACCCATTGGAATCCAATATGAATCAACCACATCACGCTACCGGGCAGACCGCCAGCCCGGCTGCCGGGCATGGATTGCTCGAGCGCCTGTTTGCCCTGCGCGGTCATGGCACCACGGCCCGCACCGAGGTGATCGCCGGCATCACCACCTTCCTGACCATGGTCTACATCGTCTTCGTCAACCCGCAGATCCTCTCTGCGGCAGGCATGGACACCCAGGCCGTGTTCGTTACCACCTGCCTCATCGCCGGCATCGGCAGCATCCTGATGGGTCTGCTGGCCAACCTGCCCATCGCCCTGGCTCCCGCCATGGGCCTCAACGCCTTCTTCGCCTTCGTGGTGGTGGCCGGCATGGGCTACTCCTGGCAAGTGGGCATGGGCACCATCTTCTGGGGTGCGCTGGGCCTGCTGATCCTGACCCTGCTGCGGGTACGCTACTGGCTCATCGCCAACATTCCCCTGACACTTCGGGTCGGCATCACCGCCGGCATCGGTCTGCTCATCGCCCTGCTCGGCCTGCACAATGCCGGCATCGTGGTCGCGAGCCCCGCCACCATGGTGACCGTGGGCAACCTCACCTCCCTGCCCTGCCTGCTGGGGCTGCTCGGCTTCTTCCTCATCTGCATCTTCTCCGCCCGCGGCGTCCACTCCGCCGTGCTCATCGCCATCGTGGTGACCACCACCCTGGGCTGGCTGTTCGGCGACGTCACCTTCAAGGGCTTCGTCTCCGTGCCGCCGAGCATTGCCCCGGTCTTCGGCCAGCTGGATCTGATGGGATCGCTGGACATCAGCCTCGCCGGGATCATCTTCTCCTTCATGCTGGTCAACCTGTTCGACTCTTCCGGCACCCTGATCGGCGTGACCAATCGCGCCAAGCTGGCCGATGACAAGGGGCACTTCCCGCGCATGAAGCAGGCCCTGGTGGTGGACAGCGTCAGCTCCGTCGGCGGCGCTTTCATGGGGACCTCGTCCGTGACGGCCTACATCGAGAGCAGCTCCGGCGTCGCCGTCGGCGGTCGCACCGGCCTGACCGCCATCGTGGTGGGCATCCTGTTCCTGCTGGCCATCTTCTTCTCTCCGGTCGCCGCCATGGTACCGGCGTATGCCGCAGCGGGGGCTCTCATCTACGTGGGCGTGCTGATGTGCTCCGAGCTGACCCGGGTAAAGTGGGAAGACCTGACCGAAGCGGTGCCGGCCTTCATGACCGCGGTGATGATGCCGTTCAGCTTCTCCATCACCGAGGGGATCGCCGTGGGCTTCATCTCCTATTGCGTGATGAAGGCGGGCACCGGCCGCTGGCGCGAGATCAACCCCTGCGTGCTGGTGGTGGCCCTGCTCTTCGTCCTCAAGTTTGTCTGGGTCGATGCCCACTGATTTTTCTTCCATGAAAAGAAAAACCAGACTCTAAAAACAAAAATGCCCGTCATCGACGGGCATTTTTTTATGGCGGGATCAGGGCTCAGCGAATGCCACGGGCCTCACGGATCCACTCCCAGGCCTGCTGGATCTCCTGGGTCTTCTCCTTGGCCATCTCCATCATCTCAGGGGGCAATCCCTTGGCGGCCAGCTTGTCAGGGTGATGCTTGCTCATCTCCTTGCGATAGGCACGCTTGATCTCCTGATCGCTGTCGCTCTCGTTCACCCCAAGCAACTGATAGGCATCCTTGAGGCGATCCCGGGAGGGGGGCTCCTGGCGGTATTGCTGCCCCTGGCCACTGCCCTGCTGTTGCTGGCGGTGGAAGAAGTTCATCTGCGCCTCGGCCATCGCCAGAATGCGGGCCAGCTCGATGCGACTGAACCCCAGCTCGTCGGCGATGGTTTGCAGGATGGCCCGCTCGTTCGCCTCCACCTGACCGTCGGCGAAGGCGGCCTGCAGCTGGACCTCGAGGAAGAAGCGCAGGATGTCGCGCTGCCCCAGGCTCGCCTGGCGAAACTCCGCCAGGGTCTCGCGCAGGGGGAAGTCACTCTCCTTGCCAAGGCGGAACGACTCCTGAGCCCGTACCCGCTGCTCTCCGGCCAGCCGCATCCTGTCCATCAGGTTGGACGCGACCCGTATTTCGTGCTCGGTGACCTGGCCGCTCGCCTTGGCGATGTGGCCCATGACGGCGAAGGTGGCATGGAAAAAGACGGCCTGTTGCTGCTGGCTGGGTGCCCGCTGGAAGGCCCCGCGGATCCCCATGCCCCGATCGAAGCGATGGCCGATCCACAGGCCCAGCAGGGCGCCGAAGATGTTGCCGAGCAGAAAACCGAAGAAGGTGCCAAGCACCTTGCCCCAAATACGCATGGTTCAAGACCTCGTGATGTTAATGGGTGCCGGCGAGCAGTTGCTCGTCCAGCTCGCGCAGCCGATCCACTGTGCCGATGTCGCGCCACTCGCCAGCCAGCAGGCTGCCACCCACCCGTCCCTGCGCCATCCAGTCGCGCAGCAGGGGGGCCAGCTTGCGCGCCCCGCAGGGCAAGCCAGCAAAGGCAGCGGGGTGATAGAGGCCGACGCCGCTGAAGGTGAGGGCCGGGGTGTCCAGCACCCGACCCGCTTGCAGGGAGAAGTCACCTTGTGGGTGCTGGGGAGGGTTGGGCACCAGCCAGAGGTGGGCGAGATCCTCCCCAAGCGGCTGGCTCACCAGAGCGCGATAATCCAGGTCGAGCCAGGTATCGCCGTTGATCACCAGAAAGGGTTCGCTGCCCAGCAGGGGCAGCGCCTGCACGATGCCGCCGGCGGTCTCGAGCGCGCTCTCTTCGGCCGACCAGTGGATGGATACCCCGAGCGCACTGCCATCGCCGAGGGCCGCCACCAGCTTGTGTCCGAGCCAGGCGTGGTTGATGACAAGTGTGGTCACGCCGGCTGCCTTGAGTTTTTCGATATGGTGCACGATGAGGGGCTTGCCCCCCGCCGCCAGCAGCGGCTTGGGCAGCAGATCGGTGAGCGGACGCATCCGCTCGCCGCGCCCGGCGGCCAGGATCATCGCCTTCATGGTGTCACCCCGGTGCGCGCCAATCCGGGCAGCACCACCTGCTCCAGCCACTGGCCGAAGCGGGCCAGCACCGGATAGGCGGCGCCATGGCTGCGACAGACATCGACCACATAGCCCAGGGTGCGGGGAATGTCCTTGAGGTAGCCGGCCTTGCCATCGCGGTGATAGAGGCGGGTGAAGAGACCCGCCGCCTTGAGATGGCGCTGCATGCCGGTGAGATCGGCTGCGCGACGAAACGCGGCATAGTCCAGATTGCCGAGCAGGCCGGCCCCTTGCAGGGTGTCGAAGCCAAGTCGCATGCCCTGCTCGATCACCGCGTCCGGCCAGCGCACGTAGCAGTCTTTCAGCAGCGAGACCAGGTCATAGCTCAGCGGCCCGATGACCATGTCCTGGAAGTCGATAAGGGCGAGGTCGCTCTCCTTCGGGTTCATCCCGCCGCACACCATCAGGTTGCGGCTGTGGAAGTCCCGGTGCATCACTCCTTGTGGCTGGGCCTGGTTGCTCGCCGTGAGGCAGGCGAAGGTCTCCGCCAGCAACTGCAGCTCTTCATCGCTCAGGGTCAGTTGTAGGTGATGTCCCAGCAACCACTCGGGGAAGATGGCATTTTCGCGGGCCATGAAGGCCTCATCGAAGGGCTCGAGCTCGAGCGCCACAGTGCCGAGCCTTGGCAGCAGGGCGATAGCCTTGCCATACCAGGCCAGTACGCTCGCTTCGTTCAGGCAGCCGATAAGCTGGGTATCCCCCAGGTCCGTCACCGCCAGCAATCCCTGCTCGTAGTCGACCCCCTTTACCTCGGGGGCCAGCAGCCCCGCATCGTGCAGGGCGGTGGCATTGCGAACGAATTCATGATTTTTTTCGGTTTTCGGATTAGCATCCACCCACACCAGACCGCCGCCCCGGAAGTAGCGGCGGAAACTGGCGTCACCGGAAATAAGCGTCAACGAGAGGTTGGCGTCACCGGAAATCCGGCGAGCCCATTGCAAAAGCAGGGAAGCGCGATCGTGCATGAGTCGGGAACCAAATTGGAAAGCAGCACTTGGCTGTTAGCCCTGGCCGCAATAATGCTTTATCATTGCCGGCTAACATAAAGCAATGACATGCAATGTCAACTCGATGGATCCTGACATAAAATGCATGCCCTGAATCCACCGTTTTTACTACGGATTGCGCGAGCCTTTCACATGACAAAATGGACACTGGGATACTCCTGTCCCATCGCCCTGACCATCAGCCTTGTTCCTGCCCTGAGCCCGCTCATGGCCCAGGCAGCGCCACTCAATGCGCCACCCGCTACCGGGATCCTCGACAGCCTCTGCTATGACTATGTCCCCAAGATAGAGAAGCCCAGTGCGGGCCAGGACGCCAATGCCCAGCCCGTCGAGGTGGATGCCGATCGCCTGGAGGCCAAGCAGGGCGGTACCGCCGTCTACGAGGGTGACGTCAAGGTGCGCCAGGGCGTGCGCAAGTTCGACTCCGACTATGCCCAGCTCGACCAGAAGAGCCGGGATGTCATCGCCATCGGCAACATCTATTACAACGATGGCCAGATCACGGTCACCAGCGACAAGACCCTGAAATCCAACCTGGACACCAAGAACTCCGAACTGGAAGAGGGCAAATATCAGGTCCATGGCTCACCGGTGCGCGGCTTCGCCGAAAAGGTGACCATGACCAACAACAACCAGAACATCACTCTGGAAGGGGCCCAGTACACCACCTGCCCACCGGGCCAGGAGGCCTGGACCCTGAAGGCCGGCAGCATCGACATCGATCAGTCCGAGGTATTCGGGGAGGCCTGGAACGCCAGCCTCTGGCTCTATGACTATCCGGTCTTCTACTTCCCATATATCAACTTCCCCATCAAGGATGAGCGCAAGACCGGTCTGCTCTACCCGGGCTATACCCAAAGCTCCAAGAACGGCATGGACATCACCCAGCCGTTCTACTGGAACATCGCCCCCAACTACGATGCCACCATCACCTCCCGCTTCATGGACAGACGGGGCCTGATGGAACAGGTCGAGTTCCGCTACATGCCGGACCCGGCCCACGTGGGGAGCCTTTACTTCGAGAACCTGGCGGACGACAAGCAGTACGACGAGACGGCCAGCCTCAATCAGCATCTCTCTGACGGTCACCGCTACCTGCTCAGCGCCCGCCACACCTCCATGTTCATGGACAACGCCATGCGGGTGTCGGTGGACTACACCAAGGTACGGGACCAGGACTACAACTACTTCAACGACTTCACCCCCAAGGTGGGGACCCAGGTCGACAACCAGTTGCAGCAATCCCTGAAGGCGGGTTACTTCCAGCAGAACTGGAACCTCGATGCCGAGGTACGGACCTACCAGATCCTGCTGGCCAGCGCCCAGCAGCCCCATGAGCTGATGCCGCGCATCAACCACAACTACTACCAGCAGGGCAGCTGGTACGATCTGGCCTGGAATACCGAGCTGACCAACTTCGGCTACAACAACGATCAGGCCATCGAGCAGAACAAGGGTGAAGCCTACACCGGCACCCGGGTCTACACGGCCCCCACCCTGACCATCCCCCTCGTTGACGAGGCGGGTTACTTCCTCGACAGCCAGTACAAGCTGATGTACACCCGTTACGACCAGACGGTGCCTGACCAGATGAGCAGCACCTTCACCAATCGTTTCACCCCGAGAGAGGGCGGCGACGTCACCCTGGAAGAAGGGACCATCACACGGGTACTGCCCTCGTTCCGTCTCAAGGGCGGCATGACCTTCGAGCGGGATCAGCAGTGGTTTGGCGAGGGCGCCAACCAGACCTTGGAGCCTGAATTCCAGTACCTCTATGTGCCCTACAAGGATCAGGACAACATTGGCGTCTATGACTCCACCACCATGCGCCAGGACTACTACAGCCTGTTCAGCGATCGCCGCTTCGCCGGTCTGGACCGCATCAGCGACTCCAACCGGCTCTCCTTGGGGGTCACCACCCGCATTTATGATCCGGCCGGGGATGAACGAATCCGGTTGGCCGTTGCCCAAGCCTTCGACTTCGTTGCGCCCAGGGTCAAGCTTTACAGCAGCGATGAGCTGAGCACCAATACCCGCTCCCCGCTGTCGTTCGAGGGTGACGCCAAGATCAACGAGCAGTGGTATGCCCATGCGGGGGCACAATATGATATGGAACAGCGCCAGATAAGCTCTGCCAACAGCGCCCTGGAATACCGTCACGAGAAGTTGATCAGCCAGTTGAACCACCGCTTCGTGCGGGATGCCAACTACGACCTCGACCACAAGGGGCAGGTGACGGATCTCAACCAGATCGGCCTGCTGCTGACCACCCCGCTGGACGATCGCTGGCACCTTTATGGCGGCTACTATCAGGAGCTCAATCAGAACGTCAAAGTGGACCGCAAGGTGGGTCTGAAATACGACTCCTGCTGCTGGAGCATCAACTTCAACCTGGAATGGGTCAACACGCCAGATAACGTGAACAATACATCCACTGCCGAGCGCAGTTTCGGCATTCAATTTGAAATGAAAGGATTGGGTAGCGTGGGTACCGGCTCCAAGGGCACTTCCCTGGACACCGAAGCACTGCCTTACATTCGTCCGTTTAACCTGCGAGACCAGTAACCGGTCTGGCAAACGCCTTGAGAGATGGATATGAAGAAGACGTTGATTTCCCTGCTGACCGCAGGCCTGTTCGGAGTCATGAGCCAGGGAGCCCTCGCCGCCCCCGAGCTGATGGACAAGGTGCTGGCCGTGGTCAACAAGGATGTGGTGCTGGCCAGTCAGCAGGAGGCCCTGGTGCAAAAGGTCAAGGCCTCTGCCCAGGAGAGCGGCCAGTCCCTGCCCGATGACGTCACCCTGCGCAAGCAGGCACTGGATCGCCTGATCCAGGAGAGCCTGCAACTGCAACTGGCGGAGCGCCAGGGGCTCAAGATCAGTGACACCCAGCTGGAACAGGCCATTCAGAGCATCGCCGCCGACAACAAGATGAACCTGGAGCAACTGCGCGCCCAACTGGAGCGGGAAGGCCTGACCTACGCCCAGTACCGTGAGGAGGTGCGCCGCGAGATCCTGATGAACGAGGTGCGCCGCAGCCAGGTCCGCCGTCGCATCAACATCTCCGATCAGGAGGTCAAGCAGGTGGTCGAGGCCCTGAGCAAACAGGGCCAGCAGCAGACGTCATATCATATCGGCCATATCCAGGTCGCGCTGCCGGACAACCCGAATGCCGAGCAGCTCAACGCAGCCAAGGCCAAGATCGAGCGCATTCTGGCGTCCCTGAAAGAGGGGGCCGACTTCCGCAAGCTGGCCATTGCCGAGAGTAACGGTCCCAAGGCGCTGGAAGGGGGTGACTGGGGCTGGTTGAGCCCGCAGGAGATGCCCACCCTGATGGCGGAAGCCGTGCAAGGGGCCGGCAAGGGTGACATCGTCGGCCCGCTGCGCTCCGGCGCCGGTCTGCACATCATCAAGATCTTCGACACCAAGGGTCAGCAACAGGTCATGCAGACCGAGGTCAAGGCGCGCCACATCCTGATCAAGCCCTCCATCATCCTGAGCGAGGAGAAGGCCAAGGGCACCCTGGACGGCATCCTGCACGACATCAAGAGCGGCAAGGCGAGCTTCGCCAGCATGGCGGAGAAGTACTCCGAGGATCCGGGCTCCGCGGTGCAGGGCGGCGAACTGGGCTGGTCCGATCCCAACGTCTATGTGCCGGAGTTCCGCGACATGGTCAATCGCCTGCAGCCCGGCCAGATCAGCGAACCCTTCCGCACCACCCACGGCTGGCACATAGTGCAGCTCGAGGATCGTCGCAGCCAGGATGCCACCGGCAAGGCCCAGGAGCAGCGCGCCTACCAGCTCATCTTCAACCGCCGCTTCACCGAAGAGTCCCAGGCCTGGCTGGATGAACTGCGCGACGAAGCCTACATCCAGATCGAACCCAATTGATGGGCGACAAGCAGATGAACAAGGTGCATCCAGGGCACGCCGAGGCACAACTGAGCTGCCACCGGCTTGCTATCACCCCGGGTGAACCGGCTGGCATAGGCCCGGATCTGGTCCTGCAGATTGCCCAGCGGACCTGGCCCCATCAGCTGGTTGTGATCGCCGATCCCGCCCTGTTGCGCGAACGGGCCGCCCTGCTAGGGCTGTCCGTCGAGCTTGAACCCTATGACGAAAGCGCCCCCACCCGTCCGCAGCGGGCGGGGACTCTGACCGTCTGCCCCGTGCCGCTCGGCGCCCCCGTGGTGCCAGGCAAGCTGGATGAGGGCAACGGCGCCTATGTGCTGGCTACCTTGCAGCGCGCCTGCGACGGCAACCTGAGCGGCGAATTCGCCGCCGTGGTAACCGGGCCTGTGCACAAGGGGATCATCAACCAGGCGGGCGTCTCGTTCAGCGGTCACACCGAGTTCTTCGCCCAGCAGTCCGACACCGCCGATGTGGTGATGCTGCTGGCCACCGAAGGGCTGAGAGTGGCCCTCGCGACCACCCATATTCCCCTTGCCTATGTTGCCAAGGCCATCACCGAGGATCGCCTTGGCAAGGTGATCCGCATCCTGGATGCGGATCTCAAGCGCAAGTTCGGCATCGAACACCCCCGGATCTATGTCTGCGGCCTCAATCCCCATGCCGGGGAAGGGGGTCATCTGGGCCGTGAAGAGATCGATGTCATCGAACCCGCCCTGGCCGCCCTGCGCCAGGAAGGGATCGATCTGGTCGGCCCGCTGCCAGCCGATACCCTGTTCCAGGACAAATACCTCAAGGATGCGGATGCGGTACTCGCCATGTACCACGATCAGGGGCTGCCCGTGCTCAAGTACAAGGGCTTTGGCAACTCGGTCAACATCACCCTCGGACTTCCCTTCATCCGTACCTCGGTGGACCACGGCACAGCGCTGGATCTGGCAGGCAAGAACCTGGCAGACCCCGGCAGCCTCACCACCGCGATCAACCACGCCATCCAGATGGTAGAGAAAAAAAGATATGAGCAGTAAGGTGCACATGGGCCACACGGCCCGTAAGCGTTTCGGTCAGAACTTCTTGCACGACCGGTATGTGATCGACCAGATAGTGGCCGCCATCAACCCGCAACCGGGTCAGAATCTGGTGGAGATCGGCCCGGGTCTGGCTGCGCTCACCGAGCCGGTCGCCGCCCAGATGGACAAGATGACCGTGGTCGAGCTGGACCGGGATCTTGCCGCACGTCTGCGCGAACACCCGACCCTCAAGGAGAAGCTGACCGTCATCGAAGCCGATGCCATGCGCTTTGACTTCAGTACCCTGATGGGGGAAGGCAAGGGGCCGCTGCGCATCTTCGGCAACCTGCCCTACAACATCTCCACCCCCCTCATCTTCCACCTGTGCGAATTTGCCGACCGGGTGGAGGACATGCACTTCATGCTGCAAAAGGAAGTGGTGCTGCGTCTGGCCGCCGGCCCGGGCAGCAAGGCCTATGGCCGTCTGAGCGTGATGACCCAGTACTACTGTCAGGTAGTGCCGGTGCTGGAAGTGGGCCCGGGCGCCTTCAAGCCGGCGCCGAAGGTGGATTCCGCCGTGGTGCGTCTGATCCCGCACAAGAACCCGACTATCGTCGCGAAAGACATTCGTTGCCTGAACCGGGTCTGCACCGAAGGCTTCGGCCAGCGTCGCAAGACCATTCGCAACAGCTTCTCCAACTTCATCACCGACGCCCAGCTGACCGAGCTTGGCATCGATGGCAACCTGCGCCCGGAGAATCTCTCCCTCGAGCAGTTCGTCACGATCGCCAACTGGCTGGCCGACCAGCAACAGGCCTGATCCCATGACCCAAGCCCGGATAGTGGTCCGCCCCCACCCCAGCTATGTGGCGGGAACCGCAGATCCCTACCATTTTCTCTATCGCATCGAGATTGAGAACCTGGGTCCGGGCACGGTGCAACTGCTGCATCGACGCTGGCTCATTACGGATGCCAATGGCAAGATGCTGGAAGTGGAAGGTCCCGGCGTGGTCGGTGAACAACCCCTGATCGCCCCCGGCGAGACCTTTTCCTACCAGAGTGGCGTTCCCCTCGCCACACCGCTTGGCGTGATGGAAGGCAGCTACATCCTGCAGGATGAATCGGGGCAACAATTCGAAGCCCCCATCGCCCCCTTCACGCTGGCCGTCCCCAACATAATCAACTGAGGTTTCATGGCGAACTGTTTCGTCGGTGATATCCAGGGCTGCTACGACGATTTGCGCCGTCTGCTGGATCTTGCCGAGTTCGACTTCGATAACGACACGCTCTGGCTGTGCGGCGATCTCGTCGCCCGGGGGCCGGACTCCCTCAACACCCTGCGTTTCGTCAAATCACTGGGGCAGCAGGCCGTCACCGTGCTCGGCAACCACGACCTGCACCTGCTGGCGGTGGCCCACGGAGTCGCCCCGCTCAAGAAGAAAGACAAGCTGCAGGCGCTGATGGAGGCGCCGGATCGGGACGAGCTGCTGGAGTGGCTGCGTCACCGTCCCCTGCTGGCAGAACACCCCGACCTGCCCATCATGATGGTGCATGCGGGCCTCTCCCCCGCCTGGGACGCCCACACCGCCCGCAGTTGTGCCCGGGAGGTGGAGAGCCTGCTGCGCGGGGATCAGTACAGCTGGCTGCTGCACAACATGTATGGCGATCAGCCCGACAGCTGGAACGACAACCTGCTGGGCATAGAGCGTTACCGCTACATCATCAACAGCTTCACCCGGATGCGCTTTTGCTACTTCGACGGGCGCCTCGACTTCAAATGCAAGAAGGGCCCCACCGAATCGCCCCCGGGCCTGCGCCCCTGGTTCGAGCAGCGCGAGCACCATGTGGATGACCCCATCCTGGTCTTCGGCCACTGGGCGGCCCTGATGGGCAACACCGGCAAATCCGATATCAAGGGACTCGACACCGGGTGCGTCTGGGGCAACAGCCTCACCCTGTGGCGCTACGAGGACGACGCCCTGATCGCCACCCCCTGCCCGGCCTATGCCAAGTAGAGCGGCTCTTTGCGGAACAAGGGAATGATCCGCCGTTGAGAGGAGAGCAATGCCCTCTCCTGCGAAATGGAGCTGAAAACAGAACGGGCCCGGCAATGCCGGGCCCGTTTTTTCATGATGAGCGGATCAGAGCCTGCGCCCCAGCCGTTTCTCGACCTGGCGCCGCTCCCATTCCGGGCCAAACAGCTTGAAGGGCTGGAACAGGTTGATGGCGTGAGAAGCCAATCCCAACCCCCAGCCCAGCATGGGCCACCAGGCCCAGATATAATCCGGGTTGCTCAGGTAGTTGATGACAAACAGCCCCCCTATCACCAGCACATAGCTCATGAGGTGGCCGTAGAAGCCCCTGAGCCCCTCCACGAACTTCATCGCCTCCCGCTCATCCCGCGCCACCTGCACGCGTCCCCGATCTTCGCCCTCATTCCCTTTCATCTCGCTCTCCTGCAGTTGGGTCACATCGAGCTCGAAGACGGCGGCCAGGGCCTTGAGGGATTCCAGTCCAGGTTGCTGGCCCTGCTCTATTCGCTGAATGGTGCGAACGCTCAGGCCAGTGAGGGTCGCCAGCTGTTCCTGGGACCATCCCCGTTGCAATCTCAACTTCCTGACGATCATCTTGCGCTCCTTGTGGTGATTGACAGGGCCAGCATAGGGAAAGGGGATGAGAGGGGACACGACAGATGGCCGACACTCACCTGACTTCCTTTAAAAATCATAAACTTACCACCACGCAATCGTGGCTTTTGCACCCCGAGCAGCCAGGCTTGGCGTGCCGCTGGCGGCCAGGCGTCGCGGGGGGTTACAACCCCTGCATCAGCTCGGCACCAATCTCGAAGGAGCGCAGGCGCGCCTGATGATCGACGATGGGGCCGTTGAACATCAACTCGTCCGCTCCGGTCTCTGCCAGCAGAGCCTTGAGGCCGTGGCGTACCCGATCCGGCTCCCCCACCAGGGAGCGAGCCAGAGTCTGCTCCATCGCCATCAATTCGCGGGGAGACCACTCATCCCCCAGCGTCTGCACCGGCAGTGGCAGCTTGCCGGCATCCCCCCGGTAGAGACGCAGGAACTGCTGCTGCAGGGTGGTGAACAGGAAGCGGGCCTCACGGTCGGTGTCGGCGGCGATCAGATTGACGCACACCACCGCATGGGGTTTTGGCCAGCGGGCAGAGGGACGGTATTGGGTACGGTAGATCTCCAGCGCCTGCAGCAACATGGCGGGAGCGAAGTGGGAGGCAAAGCCGAACGGCAACCCCATGGCCGCAGCCAGTTGGGCACTGTAGAGGCTGGAGCCCAGCAGCCAGATGGGCACATGGAGTCCCTGACCCGGCACCGCCTGCACGGCACCGACCTCGTCGCCAAAATAACTCATCAGTTCGCGTACATCCGCCGGGAAATCATCCACCTCGCCGCTGCGCTGGCGGCGCAGCGCCTGCATGGTGCGCTGATCGCTGCCAGGGGCGCGGCCCAGGCCGAGATCGATGCGATCCGGATAGAGGGAACTCAGCGTGCCGAACTGCTCCGCAATGACCAGGGGGGAGTGGTTCGGCAACATGATGCCGCCAGCCCCGAGCCGCAACGTCGTGGTGCCCCCGGCCAGGTGGCCAATCAGCACCGCTGTGGCGGCGCTGGCAATGCCCGGCATGTTGTGGTGCTCCGCCAGCCAGTAGCGATGGTAACCCCAGCGCTCCGCATGGCGAGCCAGATCCAGCGAGTGGCGAAACGACTCGGCCGGCAGACCACCTTCGGGAACGGGCACCAGATCCAGCACGGAATAGGGGACGACAGACATGGGACACTCCATTGGTTCACAGGGCGTTTATCAGGGGAGCAATGTAGCACGAGATATCTGGACGAATCATCTCACCACAGGGCAAGGGCGCAGCGCGAAGGCTGGCTGTTGATTTGGGGCCGAAGAGCGCAAGATCGAGTCCTAGGCTTTTTGTCATCCAGCAAGCACACTGTTAGGTGACCAATACGGCGATCGCCAGGGGACAAGGATCCGTCCATGACAAACGCAAGTCTCAGTCGCAGACCCTTTTACGTACACATTGCCACCCTTTTCATCCTGCTCTTCTCCTTGCTGGGGGGCGCCCTCATCGTGCTGCAGTTCCAGCAGGGCATGCAGCAGGGGCTGGAGCACGAACGTCAGAGCTTCCAGCAATACCGGGAGCAGCTTGCCCTCGCCATCAAGCTGAACCAGCGACCGGCCCGCATGTCCCTGAATCTGCTGCGCAGCGGCCAGCTGTCCGCCATGACAGGGCTGGAGACGCGGCTAGCCTTCCTGCCCCAGCTGGCGGAAGTGCTGGCCAACAGCACCAGTTACGGTGCCATCTATGCCGGTTACGAGGACGGCGATTTCTTTCTGGTGCGCAAGCTGACCGAACGGGCGAGAGGGGCGCTGGAGGCGCCTCCGCCCGAGAGCCGCCTGCTGGTCCAGAGCCTGCATCAGGGACAGGGAGAGTTCCTCTATTTCGACCAGCGGCTGCGGCTGCTGGAGCGGCGCCCCATGCCGGATTACCGTTTCGATCCGCGAGATCGGGGCTGGTACAAGGAGGCGCGCTGGAGCACGGGCATCATAGTGACCCACCCCTACCTCTTCTTCACTACCCGGGAGCCAGGCATGACACTGGCGGTGGAGAGCGACGATCGCCGGGCGGTGATCGGGCTCGATGCGGGCGTGGAGGGACTCTCTTCCCTCATCGGCGAGTTGCCCCTGCCCGGTCACAGCCAGCTGGTGCTGTTTGACGAGGTCGGGACCCTGCTGGCCACGGATCCCGAGCGCCTTCCAAGCTTCGAGCAACTGAGCCGCCTGCCCATGCTGTCGGCCCTCAATCACCCCATTCTCACCAAGCTGCAACAGGAGATGGCCGCGCGGCCTGCCCTGCTGCATCACCCCGCCGAGCTGACCCTGGCAACGGTTCAGGGTCAGGAGTGGCTGGTCAATCTCTCCTCCCTCGGGGAAGAGTCCCCGTTTTATCTCGCCCTCCTGGTGCCCACCGAGGTACTCACCGCCCCGGCGCGCCAGGATGCGCTGCACAATCTCGCCTGGGCCCTTGCCGGTCTGCTGCTCCTGCTGCCCGTCATCTGGCTGGCAGCCCGGCGCACTGCCGCCCCCTTGCTGGTATTGACCGGGGAGGCTGAGCGGATCCAGCACTTCGACTTTGGCGAAAGCCCGGGGCCGGATTCGGCGATCCGCGAAATTGACGACCTCGCCCGCGCCATGTCCAGCATGCGCCTGACCCTCGGCAATTTCATGAACATGGGCCGGGCGCTGGCGGCAGAGCATCGCTTCGATTCATTGCTCAGCCGCATCCTGCACGAGACGGTGGCGGCTGCCCAGGCCGAGGGCGGCTGCCTCTTCCTGGCCCAGGAGAGCGAGATGCAGGCCGTTCACGCCATCTGGCAGGGGCAGCCGCTGGCGTGCGAACAGGTACAGTGGCAGGCGGCGCTGCTCGGCGGTCTCTACCACACGGAGCGCCTCTGCCTGCCCCTCGACGAGGCACAGTGGGCCCGCTACCTCACCGACTGGGGCCCCTTCCCCGGTGCCTGCCAACTGCTGGTCGAGCCCCTTCACAACCACCGTCAGGAGCTGATCGGCTGCCTGCTGCTGATCCTGCCAGACTGCTCGGCCCGCGAACTGGCCTCGCGCATCAGCCTCATCGAGGCACTGGCGGGCACCTCCTCCTCCGCCATCGAAAACCAGCGCCTGCTGGAGGAGCAGAAGCAACTACTGGAAGCCTTCATCGAGCTCATCGCCGGTGCCATCGATGCCAAGAGCCCCTACACCGGCGGCCACTGCCAGCGGGTGCCGGAACTGGCCAGGATGCTGACCCAGGCTGCCTGCTCACAGCAGACGGGGCCCTTTGCCGATTTCCGGCTCAACGAAGAGGAGTGGGAGGCCATCCATATCGCGAGCTGGCTGCACGATTGCGGCAAGGTCACCACCCCGGAGTTCGTGGTGGACAAGGCGACCAAACTCGAGACCATTTACGACAGGATCCACGAGATCCGCACCCGCTTCGAGGTGCTCAAGCGGGATGCTCACATCGAGGCGCTCTGCGCCCTGCTGCCTCCATCCGGGCAGCAGGCCGCCCTCGAGGCTGTAACCCCCCTCTGGCACACCCTGGATCAGGAGTTCGCCTTCGTGGCCGAGTGCAATCTGGGGGGCGAGTGGATGGCGCCGGAGAAGCTCGCCAGGCTGGATACCATTGCCAGCCGCACCTGGTTGCGCACTCTGGACGATCGGCTCGGCATCAGTCAGGAGGAGCGCAAGCGCCACCAGGAGACACCCTCTCCCCTCCCCTGCCGAGAGTCGCTGCTCGCCGACAAGGCGGTGCATCTCGTCCCTCGCCCCGAGCACGACAATCTCGCCCGACACAACCCATGGGGCTTCAAGGTGCGGGTGCCCACCCACCTCTACAACCGGGGGGAGCGCTACAATCTCGCCATCGGCCGTGGCACCCTCACCGAAGAGGAGCGCTACAAGATCAACGATCACATCATCCAGACCATACGCATGCTGGAGAAGCTCCCCTTCCCCCGCCATTTGCGCAAGGTGCCGGAGATTGCGGGGGGCCATCACGAGCGGATGGACGGCACGGGCTATCCGCGCCAGTTGCAAGGGGGGCAGATGAGCATTCCAGCCCGCATCATGGCCATTGCAGACATCTTCGAGGCGCTGACGGCGAGCGATCGCCCCTACAAGTCTGGCAAAACGGTCTCCCAGTCCCTGGCCATCATGGTGAAGATGGTGCAGGAACAGCACATAGACCCGGCCCTGTTTGCCCTCTTCATCGAGAGCGGCATCTGGCGGGACTACGCCAGACGCTTCCTCGCCCCCGCGCAGCTGGACGAGGTCGAATGCCAGGCCCTGCTGGCAGGATCACACTGACCTTCCGCTGACACTCGCCCATAAAAAAACGGTCAACCCAGGTTGACCGTTTTTCGTTCCACTTCGCCCCTTAGAACAGCAGGTGCGCCACACCGGCAATCACCGGCAGGGTGACCAGGGTGCGCAGCAGGAAGATGACGAACAGCTCCCACAACTTGACCGGGATCTTGCTGCCCAGCAACAGAGCGCCCACTTCCGACATGTAGATGAGCTGGGTGACCGACATGGCGGCGATCACAAAGCGGGTGATGTCGCTCTCGATAGTGGAGGCCAGCACCGCCGGGATGAACATGTCGGCGAAGCCCACCATGATGGTCTTGGAAGCAGCTTCCGCCTCCGGCAGTTGCAGCAACTCGAGCAAAGGCACGAAGGGCGCCCCCAGCCAGTTGAACACCGGGGTGTGCTCCGCCAGCATCAGGGCACAGGTCCCGACGGCCATCACCACCGGCAGCACGCCAAATACCATGTCCAGGGCGTTTTTCACCCCTTCACGCGCCACGGCGCCGAGATCCGTCATGCTGTCGGCCTTGGTCAGGGCACGATGATAGCCGTAGCTCAGCACGCTGTGCTGATGGGGGATGGCCTCCTGCTTGCGGCACAGGGGAGTACCGTCGCTGTAGACATCCTTCTTCCAGGAGAGCGGCGGCAGGCGCGGTACCACGATGGCGGCCACCACACCGGCCAGGCAGACGGTCAGGTAGAAGGGGACGAACATGTGCTCCAGCTTCACCTGGGAGATCACCACCAGACAGAAGGTGATGGAGACGGCGGAGAAGGTGGTACCGATGACGGCCGCTTCCCGCTGGGTGTAGAACTTGCCTTCATACTGCTTGCTGGTCAGCAGGATCCCGACGCTGCCATCACCGAGCCAGGAGGCGAAGCAGTCCACCGCAGAACGACCCGGCAGACGGAACACCGGACGCATGATGCGGGTCATCATGGTACCGACAAACTCCAGCAGACCAAAATCCAGCAGCAAGGGCAGCAGCAGGCCCGCAAAGATGAAGACGGAGAACAGTACCGGCAGCAGATCGTGCAGCACCAGGCCGCCGGTCGCCCCTGAGCGCAGCACCTCGGGACCGGCTTCAAAGAAGGTCAACAGCACAAAGACCCCGCCCAGCACCCGCACGCACGCCCAGAAGGGGGAGACGTTGAACAGGCTGTTGAGGAAGGGGCGTTTTACCAGGATCGCCGGTTTGAACAGCCAGGCGATCAGGGTCATCAGCATGGTGGTGGTGATGATGGCGCTGACCATGGCCACCAGATGATCGGCAAACACCGTTTGAACCAGCTTCGCCAACACGGCGACGGGAATGGTGACATTGCCGTCATAGATGACCGGGGTCATGAACAGCAGGATCCCGATCAGTGACGGGATCAAAAACATCAGCACGTTGCGGCGAGTACGGATTGCCGGTGCTTCCAGGGTCTTTTCCAACATATAAACAGCCTTAAATGTGACTTTTCCTTCAGCCGGGCCGCCTGCATACTCATGCCCTCGCCCGGAAAACGGGCGCAAGAATAACCCAAAAAACTGCACAAACAAGCCGTTAATTGATCATTTCAAGCATAAATATTTTATCAGGCGAACCATCCATAAGAACAAACCAAAACAGTCATGCATATCGATTCAATTTGAATGGTTAGCATAATGTTTCATACAGGTTACATTCAGGTGCGCAGTATAATCCGCAGCCACTGTCAGGCAATAAGAGACATGAAAAATATATCTATAGGGTGACCCCGTCGATCCTCCCATAAAAAAACCGGAGCCTGTCTGGCTCCGGTCTTGTCACGAACATGATGCTCAATCGCGAACGTAAATGACTTCGACGCCGTCGTCGTCCTCATCGTCCCAGTCGTCATCGTCCAAGCCATCATCGAAGGCCTTGGACGCCGCCAGGGCATCGGCTTCCGCCTTGGCCAGCTGGTTCTTGTGATAGTCGTCCCACTTGAACTCCACCTTCTCGATGGCGTCTCTGGCATCTTCCGCCAGCTGACGGGGCATGGTGTCCAGCAGATCCAGGATGTCGTAGCACACCTTCTTGGTGCCTTCCTTGCTGATGGCGGTGATGGCGTAGACCGGACCTTCGTGGTTGAGGGCTGCCTTGACTCTGTCCATCACTTCCTGAGCCTCTTCTTCCAGGATCAGGTCCATCTTGTTGAACACCAGCCAGCGCGGCTTGCCCGCCAGCTCGGGGCTGTATTTTTCCAGCTCCCGGACGATGGTCACGGCATTCTCGGCAGGATCGGAGCCATCCACCGGGCAGATGTCCACCAGGTGGATCAGGACGCGGCAACGCTCCAGGTGCTTGAGGAAGCGGATACCCAGGCCTGCTCCCTCGGCAGCCCCTTCGATGAGGCCGGGAATGTCGGCAATGACGAAGGAGCGGGAGTTTTCACCGCGTACCACACCCAGATTCGGTACCAGGGTGGTGAAGGGGTAGTCTGCCACTTTCGGACGGGCCGCAGAAACGGCGCGAATGAAGGTGGACTTGCCTGCGTTGGGCAGACCCAGCATGCCGACATCTGCCAGCAGCAGCAGCTCCAGCCTCAGGGTACGCACTTCACCCGGGGTGCCGTTGCTCTTCTGGCGCGGCGCCCGGTTGACCGAGCTCTTGAAGCGGGTGTTGCCAAGGCCGTGGAAGCCGCCCTTGGCAACCAGCAGCTTCTGATCGTGACTGGTCAAATCCCCCAGCAGTTCGCCGGTGTCTTCATCGGTGGCGCGGGTGCCGACCGGTACTCGCAGGATCTTGTCCTTGCCGCGACGACCGGTACAGTTGGCACTCTGGCCGTTCTCGCCACGCTCGGCGGCGTGGAAGCGCTCGAAACGGTAGTCGATCAGGGTGTTCAGGTTTTCATCGGCCACCAGATACACGTCGCCACCATCACCGCCGTCACCGCCGTCCGGGCCGCCGTTCGGGATGTACTTCTCGCGGCGGAAGCTCACACAACCGTTACCACCGTCACCGGCATCGACTCGAATCTGGACTTCATCAACAAACTTCATAGGTAACCGTCACCTTAATTCGAAAAACCGATACGCAATTATAGTGATACGGGCCCCTTCGGGCGAGGCGCATCTGGCCGATGAGGGCTGTCAGCGCCGGCTCATCCGCGTGCCGTTTTTTCGTCAAACTCATCAGAAAAACAAAAGCCCCGCCAGGTTGGCGGGGCTTCGGATCCTTGCGGTCCGTAATTACTCAGCAACGATGCTGACGTACTTACGATTCTGCGGACCTTTAACTTCGAACTGCACTTTACCGTTCGCGGTAGCGAACAGAGTGTGGTCCTTGCCCAGACCAACGTTCTCACCAGCGTGGAACTTGGTGCCGCGCTGACGAACGATGATGCTGCCAGCCAGAACTGTTTCGCCGCCGAAACGCTTCACGCCCAGGCGTTTAGCTTCAGAATCGCGACCGTTGCGGGATGAACCGCCAGCTTTTTTGTGTGCCATCTATCGGACTCCTCTAATTAAGCGCTGATGCCAGTGATTTTGACTTCAGTGAACCACTGACGGTGGCCCGCTTGCTTACGGTGGTGCTTACGACGACGGAACTTGACGATAGTCACTTTCTCGCCACGGCCGTGAGCCACAACTTCAGCCACAACCTTGCCACCTTCAACGAAAGGAGCACCTACTTTGAAAGTGTCGCCTGCAGCAACCATCAGCACTTCGTTGAAGTCGATGGTAGCGCCAGTCTCAACGTTCAGCTTTTCCAGACGAACGATTTGACCTTCGGCCACACGGTGTTGTTTTCCGCCGCTTTGGAATACCGCGTACATTTGATTAACTCCGTAAAGGCGTGTCTTTTGCTCAAGGCCAGACACGCACAAAAACCTATAACAATGGGCGGGCATTCTACGCAGAACGATTTGCCGAGGCAAGGCCAATTTAGCAAAAAGTTTATTTTGTGCGCATATCTGCCCCCGTGAATAAACGCCTAACTGTAACCCATTGTGAAATCGTGTAGAATCCCCGCCATTGCTAAAAACGCAGTAAATGCTGCCGTCACGTTACGAGACTTATGGACCAACAGACTATCCGTGCGCTCTGTGCCGCCGACATGACGGCGGTCAATGAACTGATCCTGGCGAGACTCCAGTCCGATGTCAGCCTGATCAACCAGCTGGGTTTCTATATTGTCAGTGCAGGCGGAAAACGGATGCGCCCCATGCTGACCGTGATGGCCGCACGCGCACTGGGCTATGAGGGTGAAGATCACCTGAAACTGGCCGCCATCATCGAATTCATTCACACCTCCACCCTGCTGCACGACGACGTGGTCGACGAATCCGACCTGCGCCGCGGCCGGGAAACCGCCAACGCCCTGTTTGGCAACGCCGCCAGCGTCCTGGTGGGTGACTACCTCTACAGCCGCTCCTTCCAGATGATGAGCGAACTCTCCAACCTGAAGGTGATGGAGATCCTCTCCGATGCCACCAATACCATCGCCGAAGGAGAAGTGCTGCAGCTGATGAACTGCAACGATCCGGATACCACGGAAGAGAGCTACATGACGGTCATCTACTGCAAGACCGCCAAGCTGTTTGAAGCCGCGACCCGACTCGCCGCCGTGCTGACCCATCAGCCCGAGCCCGTCGAGCAGGCCATGACCGACTACGGCAAGTACCTGGGTACCGCGTTCCAGATCATCGACGACGTGATGGACTACTGCTCCCAGAGCGAGGAGATGGGCAAGAACGTGGGTGACGATCTGGCCGAAGGCAAGCCGACCCTGCCACTGTTGCGTGCCATGGAAGTGGGTACCCCGGAAGAGCGTCAACTGGTGCGCGATGCCATCGAGCACCGCAACGGGATGGATCACCTGGAGCGTATTCTGGGCATCCTGGATCGCACCGGAGCTCTCGAATACTCCCGCCAGCGAGCTCGGGAAGAGGCTGACAAGGCCATCGACGCCCTCGCCATCCTGCCGGACTCCCGGCACAAGCAAGCGCTGGAGACCCTGGCCCACATGGCGGTGCAGCGCAGCGCCTGATGCCAGCCGGCGGACAATAAAAAAGAGGCCCTCTGGCCTCTTTTTTATTGTCTGAATTCGCCGTGCCACTGTCGTATCAACACAGGTTATAACGGGCCAACGCCCACAAGATGACACCACCGGCCACCACCAGACAGCCGCCGATGCGGCGCAGCTGTTCCGGCGGCAACTCCCCGAGCAGGCGCAGCATCTGCTGCCATGCCCTGGGAGCAAGCAAGGGCCCCAATCCTTCAAAGAGCAGCAGCAACCCCAGCCCCATCAACATGGATGTCAGCATCACCTCTCCTTGTCCCTGTTCCCCTGCCGGTCTGTGGCCGGCAAACAAAAGGGCCTGAATCATCAGGCCCTTGGGTCATATCAACACATGTTTACTGCTTGTTGCCGTGCGGCGACTTGAGGTAGCGGAAGAACTCGCTGTCCGGTTTCAGGACCATGAGGTCGTTGCCACCGGCGAAGCTCTTGCGATAGGCCTCCATGCTGCGCACGAAACTGAAGAACTCCGGGTCCTTCTTGTAGCTGTCGGCATAGATCCTGGCGGCTTCGGCATCCCCTTCACCACGCAGTTGACGGGCATTACTCTCGGCATCGGCGATCATCACGGTCACCTTGCGGTCGATGTCGGCACGCAGGATCTCGGCCTGCTCGCGGCCCTGTGAACGGTGTTCACGGGCAACCGCGGTCCGCTCGGCACGCATCCGCTGATAGATGGAGCTGGAAACTTCCACCGGCAGGTTGATCTGCTTGATGCGCACATCCACCACCTTGATGCCGAGCTCGGAGGAGCGCGCCATCTTCATCAGGGCATCTTCCATCACGGTACTGCGCTCGCCGGAGACGATGTCCTTGATGGTGCGGTTACCGATCTCGGAACGCAGGCCGTTGTTGATCTTGCGCTTGAGCAGGTCTTCAGCCTGGATCTTGTTGCCACCACCGGTCGCCAGGTAGTACTTGGAGAAGTCCTCGATCTTCCACTTCACGTAGGAGTCGATGATGAGGTCCTTCTTCTCGGACGTAACGAAGCGATCCGCCTGGCCTTCCAGAGTCTGGATGCGGGCATCCATCTTGCGTACCTGGTCGATGAGCGGCACCTTGAAGTGCAGACCCGGCTCGTACAGGCGCGGTTCACCAGAGTCGACCCGTTTCACCTTGCCAAACTGCACCACGATCCCCTTCTGTCCTTCATCGACGATGAAGATGGAAGAGAAGCACACCATGGCCGCCACAGCGATGACACCAATAGCTAGCTTTTTCATCTATCAGTTTCTCCCTGTGCTGAAACGATCACCGCCACGCAGCGGGGTCGGAGTGGAGTTGGCCCCTTCGTTGGACGGCTGGGCCGCCTCGACTGCCGGGGTGCCCGCAGGACGTGCCGGTTGCACGGCATTCGCCTTGCCAGAGAGCTTGTCGAGCGGCAGGTAGATCATGCTGTTGTTGCCAGCCGGCATGTCGACCACCACCTTATTGGCCTGCTGATAGAGCTCTTCCATGGTTTCCAGGTAGATACGATCACGGGTCAGCTCGGGCGCGGCCTGATACTGGGGCAGCAGCTCGTTGAAGCGAGCGACTTCACCCTTGGCCTTCAACACGATCTGGGACTTGTAGGCTTCGGCCTCCTGCTCCAGACGTTTGACCTGGCCACGAGCCTTGGGCTCCACTTCACGGGCATAGGCTTCCGCTTCACGGATGAAACGCTGCTCATCTTCCTGGGCGGAGATGGCGTCATCAAACGCATCCTTCACCTCTTCCGGCGGACGCGCCGGCAGGAAGTTGACGTCCACGATCTGCAGACCCATCTGATAGGGCTCGATGATGCTGTCGATCACCTGCCAGGTTTCCTGACGCACCTTCTCACGACCCGTGGTCAGCACATCATCCATCCGGGTGTGACCCACCACGTAGCGCAGGGCGCTGTCGGTGGCCTGGCTCAGGCTCTCGTCGGCGTTGGTCACGCTGAACAGGTACTGCTCGGGATCGACCACGCGATACTGCACGTCCATCTCGACCCGCACCACGTTTTCATCCTGGGTCAGCATGAAACCGGACGCCGGCAGGGAACGGACAGACTCTACGTCCACCGGGATCACCCGGTCGATGAAGGTCGGTTTCCAGCGCAGACCCGGGTCCACGTTGTGGGAATATTCGCCAAAACGCAGCACCACGCCCCGCTCGGCTTCGCGAATGGTGTAGAAGCCGCTGACGACCCACACCACCACGGCCACCACCAGCGCGATGGAGAGGCCGAACTTGCCGACGTCACCACCACCGGATTTGCCACCACCGAGCAGACCGCCAAAACGACGGCTCACCTTGCGAAGCATCTCGTCCAGATCAGGGGGGCCCTGATTCTTGCCGTTGTTCCCCCAGGGGTCACGGTCTTTGCCATTGTTACCAGGCTCATTCCAAGCCATCAGCGTCTCCATTAATACATGCGGATGGATATCATCTCTATCGGGCCACAGAGGGGCGATGAAGTCAGCAAACCAGTTATGTTCATCGACCCATCAATGCCTGATAAAGCGTTGTAAACTCTCACCTTCTTGTTTCATGAGGCGGTTCCAGTCAGCCAGTTGCAGGCGAACTTCCAGCACAAAGTCCCCCTCCTCGCTGAAACCTTCCTGCTCGATACCTTTCAGCCGATAGAGCGCACTGCGCAGTCTGGCGGCGGAAGGGGGCAGTTGCAGGGTGTGATGCACCATGGAGCCGGCCAGCAGTTCGGTCAGTGCCTGGAACAGGTATTCACTGCCCTCGCCAGTCTGGGCCGACAACCAGACTCGCACCGGTCGTCCAGCCTCATCCCGTTCAAGACCAGCCGGACGATCCCCCAGCTTGTCGATCTTGTTGCAGATCATCAGTTGGGGACGGTCATCCGCCTCGATCTCGGCCAGCACACGCTGGACCGACTCGATATTCTCCTGCATCTGTTCATCGGCACAGTCCACCACGTGCAGCAGCAGGTCCGCTTCGCGAGTCTCCTGCAGGGTCGCCTTGAAGGCCGCGACCAGATCATGGGGCAAGTGTCGAATAAATCCAACTGTATCCGCCAGGATCACATCACCCACATCCTGGATCACCAATTTGCGCAGGGTGGGGTCCAGGGTTGCGAACAATTGGTCGGCAGCATACACGCTGGCATCTGTAAGTTGGTTGAACAAAGTGGATTTTCCGGCGTTGGTATACCCCACCAGAGAAACGGTCGGCACTTCGTTGCGGTTGCGGGCACGGCGCCCCTGCTCCCGCTGCTTGGCCACCTTGTCGAGGCGGCGCAAAATGGCCTTGATGCGCTCACGCAGCAGGCGTCGGTCGGTTTCAAGCTGGGTTTCACCCGGGCCGCGCAGACCGATCCCCCCCTTTTGTCGCTCAAGGTGGGTCCAGCCTCGCACCAGACGAGTGGAAAGATGGCGCAACTGGGCCAGTTCGACCTGCAACTTGCCTTCGTGAGTGCGGGCGCGCTGGGCGAAGATATCGAGGATAAGGCCTGTTCTGTCCACGACCCGGCACTGGAACAGACGCTCCAGGTTGCGCTCCTGGGCGGGGGTCAGGGCATGGTTGAAGATGACCACGTCGGCGTCCAGCATCTGGACCTGGGACGCGATCTCTTCCGCCTTGCCGCTGCCGACAAAAAATTTGGCGCTGGGTGCGCTGCGACTGGTGGTGATCACCCCCAGTGCATTGACCCCGGCCGAGCTCACCAGCATCTTGAGCTCGTCCAGATCCTCCCGCTCGCCCTCATCGCTGAAGTTGACATGTACCAGAACGGCCTGTTCACCAGCTTCGTAACGGTCAAACAAGCGCTTGCTCCTTGACAGGTATCATGATGGATCTGAGTTGGCGAGTGAACTCGCCGCAGGATATCACGCCTCGGCTTCACCCTGCTCTTCACCGGCGGCGCCCGGGGCGTGCTGGTGATGGTTGACGGCACGGGCCGGCACCACGGTGGAAATGGCGTGCTTGTAGACCATCTGGCTCACGGTGTTCTTCAGCAGAATGACAAACTGGTCAAACGATTCGATCTGACCCTGCAGTTTGATACCGTTCACCAAATAGATAGAAACAGGAATACGCTCACGGCGCAGCGCATTCAAAAACGGGTCTTGGAGAGATTGCCCCTTAGCCATCTTTCTTTTCCTTATAGTTTGTTGTTTTTAAACACCGGATATTCAATATAACAACCTGATTATACAGGAGTGTCAAGCCGGACCAGCTTGGGCGACGACCCTGGCCAGATTGCCAGACTCACCAGATTCCAACCAGGTCACATCAGGCCAACCGCGCAACCAGGTCATCTGACGCTTGGCCAACTGGCGGGTGGCAACAATACCGCGATAACGCATCTCATCATACTCGACTTCCCCCGCCAGGTAGTCCCACATTTGGCGGTATCCCACGCAGCGAATGGAGGGAAGATCCGGGGTAAGATCCCCCCGCTCGTAAAGCGCCCTGACCTCCTGCTCGAAGCCGCTGCCCAGCATCTTGTCAAACCGCTGTTCGATGCGCTGGTGCAGCACGGCCCGATCCCTCGGCGCGATGGCAAACTGCAGCGCCCGGTAGGGCAGCCCCTCTCCCTGTACCTGGGTCAGCTCGGTGAGGGTCTTGCCGCTGATGCGGTAAACCTCGAGCGCCCGGCACAGGCGCTGGGGATCGTTGGGGTGGATGCGTGCACCGGCCACCGGGTCGATGCGCACCAGTTCGTCGTGCAGCGCCTGCCAGCCGAGGCGGGCAGCATCTTCCTCGATGCCGGCCCGAATGGTGGGATCGGCGGAAGGCAGCGGAGAAAGCCCCTCCAGCAGCGCCTTGAAATAGAGCATGGTGCCGCCCACCAGCAGCGGAATGCGGCCACGGTCGGCGATCTCTTTCATCTCCCGCAGGGCATCCTTGCAAAAATCCGCCGCCGAATAGCTCATGGCGGGATCCAGGATGTCGATCAGCCGATGCGGGGCCTGCGCCAGCTCGGCTGGCGTCGGCTTGGCGGTGCCTATGTCCATGCCGCGATAGATGAGCGCGGAGTCCACGCTGATGATGTCGCAGGGCAGGGCCTGGCACAGTTCAATGGCGAGATCCGTCTTGCCGGAGGCCGTCGGCCCCATCAGAAAAATTGCAGTCGGCAAGTCAGCCACGTTAAACACTCCCTTCGGCCGCCCCTTCACGGGCGAGCCGGCATAAAACTGGTCATATGGATGCAACAGACGACGAGACGCCGTCAGTTGCCATCGGCAAACTCGGCCAGCACGTTCGCCAGCGACAACGGGCGCACCATGCGAACGTCTGCCAGTTGGTCACTGAAATCGGCAACAAGTTCCGTCAACAACCGGGTGGCAGTGGCAAAATCGTATATTTTTTCGTCACTTATGCCTTGTTCCACCAACCACTGGCATAGTACCCCAGCCTGCGCGTCGGCATCACTGTCAGATCCGCTCTCGACCAGTTGCAACAATTCGGGTAAGAGGCGGGCCAGATCGGTCTGGCGCAGCAGGGCGGGCACCCGAGTCAGGATCATGGTGTCGCGCCCCCCGCTTTTCAACTCCAGCCCCATGCGTTTGAGCAGACGTTCCCGCTCCTCCACCAGGGCTACCAGGTTTTTCGGCAACTTGAAGGAGACCGGCAGCAATAGAGGCTGGGCCGCCAGCCCCTGGCCCCAGGCATCCAGCAGCCAGTGGCGCAACAACAGACGCTCGGCGCGCACCAGGGAGAGCAGCGCCAGCTGCCCCTGACGCTCCATCAGCAGATAGGCCTGCTCGACCAGGCTCAGGGCGCGCCACTCCCCCGTTCGGGCTGGCGTCTCGACGGCACCGCTCTCGGCTCCGGGCCGGGATGCCGGCGTCGCCACCTCGGGCAGGGTGGTGAGCAAGGCGCCCATGCCTCGCATCGCGGCCCGGCTCGGGGGTTCGGGAGGCTGGTAGTGTCCTCCCCTGCCACCACCGCCTTCCCGCACGCCGTCGCCATCTCGTGCAGGGGCAGGAGCCCGATAGCCGTGTTCGGCACCGTACCACTCGGTGCGCGGCGCCTGACCCGGATAGGTGATCTCCGGGCTGCCCGGCAGCTCGACCTGGGTCTCGGCCAGGGGTTCATCGGTGGCGCTCCCTGCTCCGTCCTGGCGCAGGGCGGTAAACAGCGCCTGGAAGATAAAATCGTGGATGAGACGCGCCTGATGGAAACGCACTTCGTGCTTGGCCGGATGGACGTTGACGTCCACCTGGCGGGGATCCAGCTCGATATAAAGCACATAGGCCGCGAAGCGATCGGCGGGCAGCAGCTCGTCATAGGCCTGGCGGATGGCGTGATTGATGAGCTTGTCCCGCATCATGCGGCCATTGACATAAGTGTATTGCAGGTCGTTCTGCGGCCTGGCCCCTGCCGGAGTGGCCAGCCAGCCCCACAACCGCACGTCGCTGTGTTCGCTCGATACCGCCAGGGCATGGTGCATGAAGGGGGAGCCGCAGACGGCGGCAAGGCGGCGCTCCTGCTCCGCCACCGTGTTGGCCGCCTTGTACTGGCGCACCACTTTGCCGTTGTGACGCAGGATCAGGGTGGCGTCGAAGCGGGAGAGCGCGATGCGGCGCACCAGTTCGTCGATGTGGGCAAATTCGGTCTTTTCGCTGCGCATGAACTTGCGCCGCGCCGGGGTGTTGAAGAAGAGATCCACCACCTCCACCGTGGTGCCCACCGGGTGGGCCGCCGGCTTGACGGTGACGCTCATCTCACGCCCTTCCGCCTGGGCCTGCCAGGCCTCGCTCTGCTCTGCCGTACGGGAGGTGAAGGTGAGGCGGGAGACGGAGCTGATGGAGGCGAGCGCCTCCCCGCGAAAGCCCAGGCTGTTGATCCCTTCCAGATCGTCCAGGGTCGCCACCTTGGAGGTGGCGTGGCGCGACAGCGCCAGCACCAGCTCATCCCTGGCGACACCGCAGCCGTTGTCACGAATGCGGATAAGCTTGGCGCCTCCCTTGTCGATGTCGATCTCGACCCGGTCAGCCCCCGCATCCAGGCTGTTTTCCACCAGCTCCTTGACCACGGAGGAGGGCCGCTCCACCACCTCACCGGCAGCAATCTGGTTGGCCAGAATCGGCGGCAATATACGGATTGGCATCGCTTGCTCCTGCAGATGAAAAAGGGGAAGAGGTGGACCTGGCGCCATCAACGCTCACCGCCCCTCCCTGCCATCGGCAGAGAAGGGCTGCGTTCTTCAGCCCGCGCTATTTTCGCGGAATATAGAGCACCTGCCCTATCTGGATGTCCCGTGACTTGAGCTTGTTGATCTCCACCAGTCGCGCCTGACTCACCCCATGTTTTTCGGCGAGCCGGGAGAGACTCTGGCCACGGGTGACCACGTGGCGGATCATGTTGGACTTGTCGTTGCTCTGCACGCTGGCTACCGGCGCACTCGGCTCCTGGGCTGCGACCTTGTAAGGTTTGATCACGCCGGCACCGGAGGCGCTGCCGACACTGCTGACCGGGGCGCCGCCCTCACCGACGCGATAGGGCTCGCTCGCCGGCATCCGGTTGGTCACGACCTGCTGCGTTGGCTGGGCAGCCGGCTTGCTGACAGCGACCGGCTTGCTGGCAGGCGCCTGACGCGGTGGGGCGGCAACCTGCCCCTTGCCGGTGAGCATGGGCCCCTTGGTCGGGTGGCTGCGGTAATAGTTGCGGATCCCCTCGAAGATGGCCCGGGCCAACTGATCCTGATAGCTGGCGGTGGCCAGCAGCTTCTCCTCGGCGTGGTTCGAGATAAAGCCCGTCTCCACCAGTACAGAGGGGATGTCCGGCGCCTTCAGCACCGCCAGACTCGCATGTTCCGGCGCCTTCTTGTGCAATCTGGCCACCCGGCCGAGCGAGCGCAGGATCTGACGGCTGACGTCATAGCCTTCGGCCCTGGACTTGTCCATGGAGAGATCCAGGAAGGTCTGTGCCAGATAGGGGTTGGGATCGGATTCGGCCAATACCTTGCCGACGCCGCCGAGCAGCTCACCCTGCTTCTCCTGCTTCTCGAGCCAGCTGCCCATCTCGCGGTTGGCACGGTTGGTCGACAGCACCCAGACGGACGCGCCGCGCGGGGTCGAGTTGTGGAAGCTGTCGGCGTGCACCGACACCAGCAGATCCGCCTTGGCCTTGCGGGCGATCTCGGAGCGCTTGTTCAGGTCGACGAAGTAGTCGCCGCGCCGGGTCAGCACGGCACGCATGCCGGGCTCGCGATCGATGAGGGCCGCCAGCTTCTGCGACACCGACAGGGTCACCCGCTTCTCGTAGGTGCGGCGCGGGCCGATGGAGCCCGGGTCTTCCCCGCCGTGACCAGGATCGATGGCGATGACGATGGCCTTGCCCTGTCCCCCGACGGGCGCGGGTTGTGCCGCCGCGCTGCCCTTCTCTTCGTAGGGCAGATCGATCACCAGCCGGTGGCCATAGGGACCGGCCGGCGCCAGCGGGAAGACCACTGGCTTGATGGCAGAGCCGAGATCCAGCACCAGGCGCAGGCTGCCTTGTTCAAGGGGCGTGCTCTCGCGGATCTTGCGCACCAGCTCGCTCTTGTTCTCGATGCGGGCCAGGTTGGTGGCGTTGCTCGCCCCTTTCAGGTCGATGACCAGACGGTTCGGACCGGTCAGGGTGAAGTAGTTGAAATTGGGGGCGCTGCTCATGTCGAGCACCACCCGGGTGTTGTCCGGTGATGGCCACACCCGCACACTCTTGAGCTGATTGGCCCAGGTGGGCAATGCCATCAGGGAGAGAACAAAGACAAGGATCACGCGCACTGAGATGACAACCGTTCCAGAATGGCTTCGCCGATAGCAGTGCGGGCATCAATCTGCACCTCGCGCTGCTCGTTTGCATAACTCAGGGTGATCTCGAGATCCGGGGCTGGCAGCCAGCCCTCGCCCTTCTCTGGCCACTCCACCAGGCAAAGGGTATCGGCGGCGAAATAGTCGCGAATGCCCATGAACTCCAGCTCTTCCGGGTCGGCCAGTCGATAGAGATCGAAGTGATAGACCTGCCACTGGGCAAGCTCATAGGGCTCCACCAGGGTATAGGTCGGACTCTTGACCTTGCCCTCATGACCCAGTCCCTGCACCCAGCCTCGGGTCAGGGTGGTTTTGCCGGCCCCGAGGGCACCGTGCAGAAATACCGTGGTGGCCTGCTGGCACGCCTTTGCCAGACGGCCACCCAGCGCCACTGTTGCTGCCTCGTCCGGCAGTGTCATCATCAAGGTTTTTGCCATGTTCTTCTTGTTACTTGTTACTGTGTCGGATTGACCAGACGACGGATCCAGGGCAGCAGATCCGATGCCAGCATGCCCCTCTCACCCTCGGCGGCGGCCAGATCGGCGGCCTCTGCGTGGATCACGGCCCCGAGTCGGGTGGCCATGCCCGCAGACCAGCCCTGAGCCAGAAGGGCGGCGATTATACCAGACAAGAGGTCACCCATGCCGCCACTGGCCATGCCGGGGTTGCCCTCGTCGCACAGGGAAATACGCCTGCCGTCGCAGATGAGCGACCCCGCCCCCTTGAGCAACACCACACCACCGTAGCGCTGTTGCAGCCGCGAGACGGCCGCAAACCTGTCCCCCTCGACCTCGGCGATGGAGCAACCCAGCAGGCGAGCCGCCTCCCCGGGGTGGGGTGTGAGCACCCAATTATCCTGATGACGGGGGGCCTGCGCCAGCCAATTCAATCCATCGGCGTCCAATACCAGTGGCACGGCGGCTCCGATGCCCTGTTCGAACCGGTCCCGGCCCCACTCATCCTGACCGAGCCCGGGGCCCAGTACCTGCACCGATGCCCACCCTTCATCCATGTCCGCCGGGCATCCCATCAGCTCGGGTTGAACCAGGCTGGCCGCAGGGCAATCCGGGTGCTGGCGCAGGCGTACCAATCCCGCCCCCGCCCGCAGACAGGCCTGACCCGCCAGCAGGATGGCCCCCTGCATCCCGAGGTTCCCCCCCGTCAGCAGTACCTTGCCGCTGTGTCCCTTGTGAGCCGAGCGCCTGCGCGGGGTCAGCAACCCCTTGAGGCTGGGATAATCGATCCGCTCGGCAGCGGGAACCCGTTCCTCCCCCGGCGTCACTCCCAGGGGATCCCGGTCGAGGTGGCCGACTCCGTCTACCCCGTCGGCGGTGTGCATGCCCTGCTTGATGCCGATGAAAGTGAGGGTGCGGGTGGCGCGCACCAGTGCGCCCATGGCGCGGCCGGTGTCGGCATTGAGACCGGAGGGGAGATCCACCGCCAGCACGGGCGCGTTCAAGCCATTGATTGTTGCGACGATCTTTGTCATTGACGAGGAGAGGGGAAGCTGGACACCGGTACCGAGCAGTGCGTCTATGACCAGATCCGGCGGCGGCAGCGTGGCGGGCAGCAGATCCTCGGCCATGGTCACGCTCCCCCCCGATGCGAGCCACTCTTCGGCAGCCCGCCTGGCATCTCCCCTCAGCAGGCCGGGAGCCCGGGCAGCAATCACCAGAGGCTCGAGGCCGATGCGCCGGGCAAGGCGGGCCAGCACGTAGCCATCCCCACCGTTGTTGCCAGGGCCGACGAAGATCCACCACTGACGGCTGTCGGGCCAGTGGTGACAGGCATAGTTGCACAGCGCACTCCCGGCCCGCTCCATCAGCACATAGAGGGGCAACCCCTCCTGCTCGGCCCAGCGCCGTTCCATGCTGCGGATCTGCTCGGCCCGCCACAGGGGTTGTGCTAGACTCTCCCACTCATTTTTGCGGATAGCGTCCCCGAACACCTCTACCATGACGGCCCCCACGTTTCATCATCCCATGACCCGGCAACTGGCACGCCATATTGCCGCCCTGCGCCTGCCACACTCCTGCAGGCAGAGGGGGGATGCTGCATGACGGCTGCCGAACTTGCGCAACTGGCCCACGATATCAAGCTCTGGGCAAGGGAGCTAGGATTTGACCAGGTCGGCATCGCCGACACCGACCTCACCCTGGAAGAGCCAAGGTTGCAGGCCTGGCTGGATGCCGGTTATCACGGCACCATGGACTACATGGCGCGCCACGGCATGATGAGGGCCCGCCCCCACGAGCTGTTGCCGGGCACCTTGCGGGTCATCTCGGTGCGGATGAACTATCTGCCGTTCGAGGCGGGCTTTGCCGCCACCCTGCGCGATCCCACCCTCGGCTACATCAGCCGCTATGCCCTCGGCCGCGACTACCACAAGGTGCTGCGCAACCGGCTCAAACAGTTGGGGGAGCGCATCGAGCTGCGGTGCGAAACCCTGTTGCAGGCGGCGGGACAAACCCTGGGCGAGTGGCGCCCCTTCGTCGACTCGGCCCCTATTCTGGAAAGGCCGCTGGCGGCCAAGGCGGGCCTTGGCTGGGTGGGCAAGCACTCGCTGCTGATCAACGAGTCCGCCGGCTCCTTCTTCTTTCTGGGAGAATTGCTCATCGCCCTGCCGCTGCCCGTGGATGCCCCGGTGGAGAAGGAGCTGTGTGGCAAGTGCGTGGCCTGCATCAATATCTGCCCCACCGGTGCCATCATCGCCCCCTATGTGGTAGACGGACGGCGCTGCATCTCTTATCTCACCATCGAGAATGACGGCCCCATTCCCGAGGAATTCAGGCCGCTCATGGGCAATCGCATCTATGGCTGTGACGACTGCCAGCTCATCTGCCCCTGGAACCGCTATGCCAATGCCAGCCCGGAGCCCGACTTCAGCCCGCGCCCCAATCTGCACCGCCCGCCCCTCTTGACCTTGTGGGGCTGGAGCGAGGCCGAATTTCTCAAACACACGGAAGGCAGCCCCATCCGCCGCATCGGCTATCAGCGCTGGCGCCGCAACCTGGCGGTGGCCCTTGGCAACGGACCGGCCAGCAGCGAGGTCCTGGCCGCCCTGCAACAGGCGCTGCCTGAGGCGGCGCCCATGGTGGCCGAGCATATCGAGTGGGCGCTGGCGACCCTGGCCAGGCGTCAGCAGGAAGAGAATAAAAAGACGCGATTGCTGATCCGCTGCATCGAAAAAGGTCTGCCGGATCACGCATAAGTGATCTGGCACTTGCCGGATCGCAGCCATTTTTTCATGCTCTGCCGACCATTGAACATCGGCACAATAAAAGGAAGATTCTGATGCAGATGCTGGGAGTAGATATTGGGGGGTCCGGGATCAAGGGCTGCCTGGTCGACACCGAAACCGGGGAGCTGATTGGCGAACGCCACCGCATCGCCACACCGCAACCGGCAACCCCGGCCGCCGTGGCACACACCCTCAAGGCGCTGGTCGAGCACTTCCAATGGAAGGGTCCCGTGGGGTGCGGTTTTCCCGCCACCATCCACAACGGCATCGCCAAGAATGCCTCCAACATCGACAAGAGCTGGATTGAGACCGATGCCGCCCACCTGTTTGCCGATGTGACCGGCCTGCCCTGCCATGTCCTGAACGACGCCGATGCGGCCGGTCTGGCGGAGATGCGCTTTGGCACCGGGCAGGATCGCCAGGGGGTCATCATTCTCATCACCGTCGGCACCGGCATCGGTACCGCCGTCTTCGTCAATGGCCAGTTGCTGCCCAACACCGAACTGGGTCACCTGATGCTGGAAGGCATGGTGGCCGAACACTATTGCTCCGATGCGGTGCGCAAGCGCGAGGATCTTTCCTGGGGCCGCTGGGGCAAACGTTTCAACAAATACCTGGCTCGCCTGGAGTTTCTGTTCTCCCCCGACCTCTTCATCCTGGGGGGCGGCAGCGCCGCCAAGCTCGACAAGTTCATCGACAAGATTGAGACCCGGGCTCCCCTGGTGGCGGCCGCGAACCTCAACCAGGCCGGCATCATAGGCGCCGCCCTCTATGGCGCGGCCCGGCAAGGGGGCTGACCGCCAGCAACATCAGAAGACCCGGCCCGTGCCGGGTCTCTCTCATCCGGGCTCAGAGATCGTCGAGGCGATGAGCACCGTGTACCAGACGGGTCAGGCGGGATTGGGCCATGGAGGCCAGGGCTTTCAGCAGCGCCGCCGTGTCGGGCGTGGGGCACTCCCGGGCCAGACGTTCCAGCTCGCCGATGAGCCTCTCCTCCTGGCGTGACACCAGGGCCACTATCTCCGCGGGCTGGGTTGTGGCGGGCAGCGCCAGACGATCCCCCTCGGCCAGCAGATCCTCGCCAAACCCCTGATCCAGCCAGGTCTCCTTCACCGCGCTTCCCATCTGCTCGCGATAATCGTGCAGATGAGCCGCCGCGGCATCCTCCCGCCCTTGCAGATAGGCCAGCAACATTCTGCTGCGCTCAGCATCCACCCGGGGGATCTGGCGCCCGTAAATGTGCCCTTGCCGATGATGAAGCTCCTCGAGATAGAGCATCAGGTCCTTGATCTGTTGGAATCGCATCTCGCCCCCCTCCTGGCATCCACCTGCAGCCAGTATAGGGAGCTGGCATGTCGACACGGCCACAAACTGGTCATTTATTGTTCTGCATCAAGGAGATGGAAAAGAAAGCAGGAAAAGAGACGGCAGGAGGAAGGGGAAGCCGGCAGCGATGCTGCCCGGACGACCGGGCACCTTGTCCGAAGGGGAGACATCAAATCGACGACATAAAAGATATTTACCAGCTTATATTCGGACCAATGTCATCAAATCGGAATCTTATATTGATACTGGTGGTTATACCTCCACACCATAGTCAAATGGCGGGAATCCTTATCCATTTTTTAGACGTCTAGACGTAAAAACATGCGTTGACACAGCCATCCGGACATCTTAGCATCATCCTCCATGATGACAGAGCTACCCAGTGAAACCTCTGCCCAATTTACCCGCCTGTAGCGCCCTGTGCTTTAAGGCTGTTAGCACGGAAGAATCCATGATTAAGTTGATCGGTCTCAACAAAGTCTACGGTAAAGGCAGTGATGCCGTGCACGCCCTGCGTGACGTGAGCCTGCATGTGCCCCAAGGCAAGATCTTCGGGGTGATCGGTGCCTCCGGTGCCGGCAAGAGTACCCTCATCCGCTGCGTCAACCTGCTGGAGCGCCCCACCGAGGGGCAGGTCATCGTCGATGGCCAGGACCTGGTCGCCCTCAGCGAGCGGGATCTGACTCAGGCTCGCCGCCAGATCGGCATGATCTTCCAGCACTTCAACCTGCTGGCCTCTCGCACCGTCTCCGCCAACATCGCCTTCCCGCTGGAGCTGGCGGGCTGGAGCAAGGACAAGATCCAGAGCCGGGTCAGCGAACTGCTGGCCCTGGTCGGGCTGGAAGCCCGTGCCCACGCCTATCCGTCCGAGCTCTCCGGCGGGCAGAAGCAGCGCGTCGCCATCGCCCGCGCCCTGGCACCGGCTCCCAAGGTCCTGCTGTGTGACGAGGCCACCTCGGCCCTCGACCCGCAGACCACCCGCTCGATCCTGACCCTGCTCAAGGAGATCAACGTCAAGCTGGGGCTCACCATACTGCTCATCACCCACGAAATGGACGTGGTGAAGGGGATCTGCGACGAAGTGGCCATCATCAGCGACGGCCGTCTCATCGAGCAGGGGGAAGTGGCCTGGTTCTTCAGCAATGCCAAGACCCAGCTGGCCCGGGATTTCATCCACTCCACCATCCACCTGGAAGTGCCTCAGGAGTATCAGGATCGGATGAGTGCCGAGCGGGTGCCCGGCAGCTATCCCCTGGTGAAGCTCGGCTTTACCGGGACCACGGTGGATTCGCCGCTGATTTCCGAGGCGAGCCGCCGTTTCAACATCGACATCAGCATCCTGAGCGCAGACATCGAATACGCCGGTGGCGTCAAGTTCGGCTTCCTGCTGGCGGAACTGTTCGGGGACGAGGCCCAGTGCGAGGCCACCCAGCAGTTCCTCATCGACAACCACATTCAGCTGGAGGTAATGGGTTATGTCCGAAGCAATGATTAATCTGCTGATTTCGGCTCTGGGCGACACCCTCATCATGGTGTTTGCCTCCGCCCTGTTCGGCTGCCTGCTCGGCCTGCCGCTCGGCGTGGCGCTGCACGTGACCAAGGCGGGCCAGATCCTGGCCAATCCGCTGCTCAACAAGGTCCTGGGCGTCATCGTCAACGTCGGTCGCTCGGTGCCCTTCATCATTCTGCTGGTCGCCATCATTCCGTTGACCCGCTTCATCGTCGGCACCAGCATCGGCACCATCGCCGCCATCGTGCCGCTGACCGTGGGCTGTATTCCCTTCATCGCCCGCCTGGTGGAAGGGGCCCTGATGGAGGTGCCTGACGGCCTGCTGGAAGCGGCCAAGGCCATGGGGGCCAAACCCCTGCAAATCATCGCCAAGGTGCTGCTGCCCGAGGCCCTGCCGGGGATCCTCAACAGTGTCATCATCACCCTCGTCACCCTGGTGAACTACTCCGCCATGGCAGGTGCCATCGGAGGCGGTGGTCTCGGTGATGTGGGTATTCGCTACGGCTACCAGCGTTTCGATCCCACCGTCATGCTGGTCACCGTGGTCATTCTGGTGGTGCTGGTTCAACTCATCCAGAGCGCGGGTGAGCGCCTGGTCAAACAATGTGATCATCGTTAATCGTCGATTTCTGACAGGAGGTTTTTATGAAATTGGGCATCAAATCCGCAGCAGCTGCGCTGCTGGCAACCCTGGTACTGGTCGGTTGCGGCCAGAAGGAAGAGAACAAGACCCTGAAGGTGGGCGCCATCGCCGGTCCCGAGACCGAGCTGGTTGAGACCGCGGCCAAGGTGGCCAAGGAAAAATACGGCCTGACCGTCGAAGTGGTCACCTTCTCCGACTACGTCACCCCGAACGTGGCCCTGAACGACGGCAGCGTCGACGTCAACGCCTTCCAGCACAAGCCCTACCTGGATGCCCAGATCCGTGATCGCGGCTTCAAGCTGGTGCCGGTCGGCAACACCTTCGTCTACCCGATCGCCGGTTACTCCAAGAAGGTCAAGGCCCTGTCCGAGCTGAAAGACGGTGCCCAGATCGCGGTGCCGAACGATCCGACCAACCTGGGTCGTTCCCTGATCCTGCTGGAGAAGCAGGGCCTGCTGAAGCTGAAAGAGGGTGCCGGTCTGGAAGCGACCGTACTGGACATCGCCAGCAACCCGCGCAACTTCAAGATCGTCGAGCTGGAAGCCGCACAACTGCCGCGCTCCCTGGAAGACGTGGATCTGGCCATCATCAACAACACCTTCGCCGGTCAGATTGGTCTGACCCCGACCGAGAACGGCCTGTTTGTCGAAGACAAGGAGTCCCCCTACGTCAACCTGATCGTTGCTCGCGAGAACAACAAGGACGACGAGAAGGTCAAGGAGTTCGTCCAGTCCTTCCAGACCGACGAGGTCTTCAAGAAGGGGACCGAGCTGTTCAAGGGCGGTCTGGTGAAAGGTTGGTAATCACTCACTCTGGAAAAAAGGCCACGTCAAGCGTGCAATGCTGTTCACTTAAGAGAATTTGAGTTCCAGTCCACGTAGTATCAGGACAAAAAATCGAGGGAGGCATGATGCCTCCCTCTTTCTATTGCAAGCCCCGCTGGATAAAGGCTGGAGGAAGATCGACTGGACACAGCCTTGCCCCCTCAACTCAAATCCAATTTATGAATAATCAGTCAAAAAAGTGCTTATCTGAACAGCATTGACGTCAAGCGTGGCCTTTTTTTTTACCCCCGTTATCATAGCCACAAGCACGGCAACACGAAAAACAGAACAACAATGAAAAAATGGTATCTGGCCTACTGCAAACCCAAGGAAGAGGCCCGCGCCCGCGCCCATCTGGCAGCCCAGGGCGTTGAATCCTATTACCCCATGGTCGAGATTGAAAAACTGCGGCGAGGCAAGCGCGTGCCCCAGCGCGAGCCCATGTTCCCCAACTACCTCTTCATCTACGTGGATCTGGAAGAGGTCACCCCGGTCACCCTGAAATCGACCCGGGGCATCAGTCGCATCATCCACTTCGGCAAGGAGTGGACCCCCGTCAGCAGCCAGCTGATCTACCGGCTCATGAGCCGGGACGACAGCGACGAGGCGCGCGCCAGCTATGCCCGCCTGCCGACCCAGGGAGACAAGGTACTTATCGAATCCGGCCCCCTCGCCGGGTTTGAAGCCATCTATCTGGAACCGGATGGCGAAAAGCGGGCCATCCTGCTGGTCAACCTGCTCAACCAGGAGACCTGCAGCAGCTTCGAAAACCAGGCCTTCCGCCGCCTGGAGTGACCCGTCCTGCCGGCAGAAAGAGCCACAGGGCAGTACACAAGACACCATCCCCCAGCTTCCGAACGGTCAGGACCGCACCTGCGGCGTGCATCCTTCCACCACCAGGTTTTCGGGCCGAAAAAAACGGGGCAGACCCAGAGGTCTGCCCCGTTTTTCTCTCCCTTGCGTCAGGCATCCAGTTCGAAGCGGCTGATGGCCGATGTCAGTCTCCCGGTCTCCCGGGTCAGGCGGGCGGCGATCTGCTCCCCCTGCTGGCCATGCTCGCTGGACTGATGGCTGAGCCCGGCAATCTCCTCCACCGTGCCCGCCACCTCCTGCGCCGCCCTTGACTGCTGCTCGGTGGCGGTGGCGATGGCGGCAAGCTGGCCGCTGAGATCCTGCACCAGCGTCGCCATCGACTCCAGAGTCTCGGTCACCGAGGCCACGGCGCCGCGCCCCTGCTCCACCAGCAGGGTGCCGCTGCCCACGGTATCCGCGGTCTCCCGGGTCTGCTGCTGGATGCTGGCAATGGTCTGGTTGATCTCCATGGTCGATGCGCTGGTGCGGCTGGCCAACTGCCTCACTTCATCGGCCACCACGGCAAATCCCCGTCCCTGCTCACCGGCCCGCGCCGCCTCGATGGCCGCATTGAGTGCCAGCAGATTGGTCTGCTCGGCGATAGTGGCGATCACTTCGGTGACCCTCCCCACCTGCTCGCTCTGGCTGCTGAGCTGCGTCATCGCCTGGTTTGCCTGGGCAATCATGGCACCAATCTGCGCCATGGTGGTCCCCATGCGGGCGAGGGCCTGCTCTCCCTCCCTTGCCTGTTGCTCGGTCTGGCGAGCCGCTCCCGCCGCGTCCGCAATGTTGCCCGCCACATCCCGGGTACTGACCGACATCTGCTCGATGGCGGCTGCCACCGCATCGAGCCGCTGGTTCTGGCTCGCCAGATCATCCACGATGGCATTGGTGGTCTGGCCCACCTCGCGGCCAGCCCCTTCCACCTGACCGACCGCCCCCTGGATCTCCCCCACCAGCTCGCGCAGCTGTGCCGACATTCGGTTGATGGAGCCCGTGAGCCCTCCCAGCTCATCCTGACGAAGCACGGGCAAGGGGGTGACGGGGAGGCGGCCATCGGCCACCAGGCCCGCCCGTTTCACCAGGCTGGCGATGTCCCGGGTCAGGCGCCGGCTGAACAGCAGGGCCACCAGGGTACCCAGCAGGATGACGCTGGTGGTGGCCAGCAGCAGGGTGCGGTGAATGGTCTGACTGGCGGCCGCCATCTCCCCCGCCATCTTGTCCACCTCGGCACGGGTATGGGTCACCTGGGTCGCCAGCTGATCCGCCAGCCGGGTCAGGGCGGGCTCTATCTCGGTGGCCATCAGGTGGTTGGCCCTGTCCCAGTCCGGGGCCTGGCGCTTCTCGATCACCTGACCGACCAGCTCTGCAAAGGGGGCTGACATCTCTTCAAAGAGCGTCCAGAGCCCCTTTTGTGCCTCGGTGAAGTTGGCCTCTTGCTGTTTCAGCTCGGCCACCCGCTGCTGGTGGAACTGGTAGTAGTCCCGATACTTGTCCAGGTACTCCTTCTCCCCCGAGATGAGGAAATCCCGCAGGGCGGAGAGCGCATTGCCCAGGCTGTTGTAGGCATCCCCCACCTGCTTGAGCAGCAGGCGCCTGTCACCGGGCAACGTCGCCTGGGGCGTCGCCACCTCTTCATTGGCAAAAGACTGCAACTGATCGAGGGCCGATTCCGCCAGGGGGCCGGCCTCGAGCAGCATCAGGGTGTGGGCGGGCAGGTTCTCTTCGGTGTGAGCCAGGGCCCACACCTGTGACTGTGCCCCCTTGAAACCCTTGAGTGCCCGGGTCAGGTCGGGGGTGAAACGCTGGCGCTCGATGGCGTACCAGGCTTCTTCCCACTCCTGTTTGATGCGATCACCCTGTGCCGGATCCTTGCCGAGGATGAGATAGGCCCGCAGGGATGAAACGGTGGCAATCAGGGCTTTCTGGCTCGCCTCGTCCCGCTGCAGGGCGGGCAGGGCCTGGGCCAGCAAGGCATCTTGCGAGCCTTCGATCCGGCCGAGCTGATGATAGACAAGGGCGGAGGAGAGAATGATGAGCAGGTTGATAAAACAGAAGCTCAACAACAACTTGCTTGATATTTTCATGGCCATCCTTGGAATTCGTCGGGCATCCTGCCCGGGATTAGCGTCTGATGAGCGCGGGCAAACGAGCCTGCCAACCCTGATGCCACCCCATCAGCTCCTCGCGGGGCATGGGGCGGGCGGAGAAGAAGCCCTGGCATTGATCGCACCCCAGCTTCGCCAGCAATTGCCAGGTCGCCTCATCTTCGACCCCCTCGGCCACCGATTTCAAGCCCAACTTGCGAGCCAGCTCGATGCTGGACTCGATGATGGCTAGGCGAGAGGGATCTTCATAGCAGCGATCCACGAAGGATCTGTCCAGTTTCAACTCGGTAAAGGGGAGCAGGGCAAGCTGCTGCATGGAGGAGTAGCCGGTCCCGAAATCATCGATGGAGAGACCAAAACCGTGCATCCGCAAGCGGGTCAGCACCTCCAGCGACTTGCCGAGATCCTTGACGAAGGCGCTCTCGGTCACTTCGAGGGTGATGAGCTCGGGGTTGATGCTCCAGCGCTGGCAGTGGCTGAGCAGGGTGTTGCACAGATCCCCCTCGATGAGGGAGGTGGTGGAGAGGTTCATCGACAGGTTCAGGGAGAGCCCGGTCTTCTCCCACAGGTGGCCGTCCCGCAGCGCCTTGCCGATGATCACCTCGGTGAGCGGGTCGATGAGCCCGTTGTGCTCCGCCAGCGGGATGAAACGGGCCGGCGAGATGAGGCCATATTCGGGGTGCTGCCAGCGGGCAAGCGCCTCCATGCCGAGCCACTCCCCGTTGTGAAAACCCACCTTGGGTTGATACCAGGGCAGCAACTGGTCCTGATCCAGCGCCCGGCGCAGCTCATCCAGGGTCAGGTGATAACCATCCTCCTCCTGGCTGCGCACCTGCTGGGGCCGCCAGGCACCGATGAGCTGCGCGATCTGCTGGGGAGACGCGGGTTTCTCGATGCGCCCCAGCACCTGCAGGCCATAGGCCCGGCTCATGCGCAGCACGGCATCGACCACGTCATCCTCCAGGGCGCTGCACAGCACAATGCCGCCGCGGAACCCGCCAAGGGAGAGGCGGCGCAGCAGCGCCATGCCATCCATGCCCGGCATGCGCAGATCGCAGAACAGGATGTCGACCCTGTGGTGCTGGCACTGTGCCAGCGCCTCCTCCCCGTCCTGCGCCTCCAGCAGGTTGCCGTAGCCCAGTCCGCGGATCTGGTGCATCAGGGCCTTGCGCTGGAAGTTGTGATCCTCCACCACCATGATCGCCAACTCATGCCGTGCGCTATTCATCGAGCCATAACCCCGTTTCACCTCTGATAGAGTCCATCAATGCCTGTACCGCCCTGGCCAGGTCATCGAGCTTGTCTAGTTGTTTCAATCTGGCCGCCGCCTCCAGCCGGGCCGCCTCCTCTGCCAATGCCTGCTGTCCTACCATGCGCGCGGCCCCCTTGATGCGATGTGCCGTCTCCACCAGCGCCTGGGTATCCTGGCTGGCCAGCGCCAGCCTCATGTCCTCGCCATCCTGCTCGCTGGCGTCCAGGTATTCGCTGGCCATGCTGCGAGCCACCGCCTCATCCCCGAACAGGGTCAACCAGCTTATGCCTGGCAGCTGAACCCTGGCTTGCCGAGGCACCTCCGAGGCGAGCTGTTCTTCCTGAGTCGGCAACCAGCGCCCCAGGGTCTGGCTCAGGGCATCCAGGCTGTAGGGCTTGAACAGCATGTCGTTCATGCCGGCATCACGCATCTGCTGGCTCGCCTCCTCAGAGGTATCGGCCGTCACCCCGATAATGGGAGCACTGTCCCCGGCATCCCGCAAGGCTCGCGTGAGGGCATAGCCATCCATCACCGGCATGTGGCAGTCGGTCAGCAGCAGGGCGAAGTCCTGCCCCTGCCAGGCGCGCAGCGCCTCCTCGCCATCTTCCACCACCTCGGATTCGAGCCCCAGGATAGCGAGCTGCCTCGTCAGCAATGCCCGGTTGACGGGGTGATCATCCGCCACCAGCACCCGCCCCCTGAGCTTCTCCCCCTCCATCCCCATCGACTGGCTCGCCTGCTGGTTGAACAGTGACTGGCAGGTTTCCAGCAACAGATCGGGGTAGAGAGGCGATTGTCCCAGTCGCCACCAGGCGTCGCCCCCCATGCGCCCCCGCAGGGCCTCATGGGGAGAGAGTACTATGCCCTTGAGGTTCGAACGCTGCAAACAGGCCAGCCAGTCACTGCCAAGGGCCTGTTCCAGGTGATTCTCCTGCGCCAGCAGATGCCCCTCGAGGGGCTGCTGCCAATGGTGTGCCTCCATGCGAACCAGTCTGGCGCCCAGCCTGGCCATCACCGATTCCAGCCCCTCATCCTCCCCAAACCACCACCATACCTGACCGGTCAGGGGCGGCGCTTCCCACTGGCACTCGGCCAGGGGCAGCGTGAAGGTCACGCAGGTGCCCATTCCGGGGGTACTTTCCAGGGTCAGGCTCCCCCCCATTTTCTGGGTGAGTTGATGACAGATGGCAAGCCCAAGCCCGGTGCCGCCAAACCGGCGATTGGTGTCGGACTCCACCTGCTTGAACGGGATGAAGAGGGTGCGCTGCTGCTCCAGGGCGATGCCTATCCCGGTATCCCGGACCCGGAAGGCCAGCCGGTCGTCTTCATAATCCACCTGGATGGCGATCGCCCCCGCCTCGGTGAACTTCACCGCGTTGTTCAGCAGATTGGAGATCACCTGCCCCACCCTTATCCCGTCGATGCAGGCCAGATCCGGCACAGTCTTCCCCCACCGCAGCGTCACGTTGAGCCCCTTGCCATAGGCCAGGGCCGCATGTCCCCGGATGACATCGCAAATCACCGAGGTCAGGCGGCAGTGATGGGGATGCAGTTGCAACTGCCCGGCTTCCATCTTGGAGAAGTCCAGGATGTCGTTCACCAGATAGAGCAGGTGGTTGGTGGAGGTCGAGATATTGCGCAACATGTAGCGCTGATCGTCATCCAGCGGGCTCATTTGCAGCAGCTCCAGCATACCGTGCATGCCGGAGATGGGAGTGCGAAGCTCATGACTCATGGTGGCGAGGAAGCGGCTGCGCGCCTGGGTCGCCTCCTCCGCCACCCGCCTGGTCTGGCGCAGCTCCAGCTCCTGGCGCTTGAGCTTGGTGATGTCCTGCACCACGCCGTTCAATATGACCCCTTCAAGCCCCTCCTGGTGAACGAAGTGACCACGGATCTGCAAATAGCCCGCCTCCCCCTGGCGCCGGATCTCCACCTCGAGATCCAGCGGCTGCATGCTCAGGGCATGACGATCCACCGTGGCCACGAAGTCCTCGTGCGCCTTGCCTGTCAGCCCCAGGATGGAGGCACCGGTGACCGCCATGCCGGCATGCTCCTCTTCAACCCCCACCATCTCCCTGACCCCTTGCGAGGTGTAGAGGAAGTGCCCCTTGCCCGGCCCAAGCCAGTGATACTGATAGACCAGACCCGGCATGCTGTCGGTGATCTGGGTCAGCCGAGTCTGCGCCTCCTGGGCCGCAAACCGCGCCTGCTCCAGCTCGGTCACGTCGGTCAGCACGGTCAGGATCCCGAGCCGCTTGTCATCGGGCCCCGCAAAGAGCCGCTTGGTGTAGATCATCTGGTGCAGGCGATCGTCATCAAACCGGATCTCGCCCCGTCCATGAAGCTCCTCTCCGCTCTCCCAGACGCTGGCATCCTCCTCCATCACCCTGGCACGGATCGACTCGGGCAATCGCTCCTGGAGCAACCGCTCATAGGAGCCCGTCAGGTTCTCCCCGCCGAGGAACATCTGCCGATACGCCCGGTTCGTCATTGCCACTTCATAGCGCTCGTTGGTCAGCACCACCTGGTTGGGCAGGGCATCCAGCATCATCTGGACAAACACCAGCTGCTCCTCGAGCCGCCGCTCGGCCTCCCGCCGCTGGCTGATCTGGCGGCGCAGCGTCCGGTTCCAGCCCATGAACAGCAAGAGGCAGAGCAGGAAAATGCCGCCACCAAGGGAGGACCAGAGCAGCACCGTCTTCGGATCCAGTCCCGTCTGTATGGTCAGGGAGAGCCACTCTTTCTCCAGGGCGGAGAGCTCGTCGGGGGGAATGGCGATCAGCACCTTGGTGAGGATCTGCTGCAGCATGGGGTCCTGCAACTGGGTCGCCATGGCGATGGGTACCCGCAGGTCGCTGCCGGAGAAGACCACCTGGTAGCGGTCGCTGAATCCCTTTTGCAGCGACTGCTCCAGGGTGGTGGTGCTCATCAGCACATAGTCGACCTTCTGCTGGTCCAGCAGGGGCAGCAATTCGGCATCGCTGGCCACCGGCACGGCGATGGCCCCCACCTCGTTCAGCAAGACCTGCTCCACCGAGCCCCCTACCATGCCCACCCTGTGCCCTTTCAGTGCCCTGGCGGCGGTGAGCTCGGCCATCCCCTGCCTCGCCACGACCACCCGGTTGATCGACGCGTAGTTGGGGGTAAAGCGGGCAAACTGCTGACGCTCCGCGGTGGGAGTCATGGCCGGGATGAGATCCAGCTTGCGATCCTGGAAGAGCGCCATGCTCTGGGCCCAGCTCCGGGTCGGCACCAGGGTGAACTGGAGCCCGGCACGCTGGCTCATCAGTGTCAGCAGATCGGCAATGAGCCCCTTGAGCCGCCCCCTGTCGTCCACCTCGCTCATCCCGGGCCAATCCGGAGCAACCCCGTAGCGGATGACCGGATGTGCTTGCAACCACGCCTGCTCCTGCGGATTGAAGACGATCTCCCTGCTCCTTTTCACCAGGGCATAGTCGAGGATGTCCCCCGCCTCCAGAATGGCGCGACGCTCGAGGGGAGAGATATCCTCGAGGGCCCGCTCCAGCAATCCCTGCAAGACATCATTCCTGGGTGCCACGGCCATGGCGAGGGAGGTATCCCTCATCCAGTCGATCCTGGCCAGCGCCATGCCCGCCATGGCTTGCAGCCTGTTCAGCATGGGCAGCTCGGCCAGGTAGGCATCCGCCTTGCCCTCCTTGAGCATGAAGATCGCCTCGTCCCGGCTGTCGGCCGTGATCAGGTTCGAGATCCCAAGGCGCAGCAGCTCATCGCAGGCGCTGACACCGAAGACGCAGACCCAGCGCACCCCATAGGCCTCCTCCAGGGAGAGGCTCTCCCGCCCCCCCGTCAGCAGCACGGCCCGGGGCAGTGCCATCAGCTCGGAGGTAAATTGCATCTGCAGGGTGCGGGTCGGGCTCGGTGCCACCCCGATCAACATGTCGACCTTGCCATCCAGCAAGGCCTGCTGGACCGCCGCATTGTTGGCATAGGCACGGTAGCGAAGGCTCACCCCCAGCCTGGCTGCAATCTGGGAGGCGAACTCATCCAGGGGGCCGGTGAAGTTGCCGCGCCCATCGGTATAGACATAGGGTGGCCAAGCCGCCGAAGGCATGCCGACGACCAGTTCATCATGGGTGGCAAGCCAGTGCAGTTCGTCCAGGGTGAAGTTGCTCTGGTCCAGTTGCGCCGACGCAGCCGCAACCATCAGGCTCCAGAAAGCCAGACCACATAGCAGGATGAGACGACAGCAGCGGCGGAACATTATCAACTCCCATACGAAACGGAGGGGGATCATAGAGTGTTTGGCGCAATGTGCGACAACTAAATTGAGACAATGCTCATCAGGAAAGAAAAATGGCAGGCCCAGGCCTGCCATCCACCAGGTCGGGGGCCGGGCCCCCTCCCATCAGGTTATTCGGTTCCCGAGCCGGAAACCGGTTTGAAACTCCCGCTCACGGATGTGGGCGATCTGCACTTCCTTGCCTTCCAGCCCGATGTCTTTGAGCAGGGCAGGTGAAAGATGCAGGCAGCTGACGCGAAGCTCCAGCCGGAGCCGGGTGATCCTTTTTTGAACCAGGGTCTCTACGTGGCGCAGCAGGGCGAGTTCGATAGACATAATATTCTCCAGTTGAACGTGCGGTTCCCCCGGAGAGAGGTGATCACCCTGCGGGACAACCGCGGGTGATGAAAAAAGCAGGTGTTACCTGTCCCCTCCACGCGGCAAATAAAGAGCACAAGTCTTCGCGCTGCCAGAGCAGCGATCGAACGCAACGTTGAACATGGAATGTTGCATGGTCGTCTCCTTACCGTGTGAAAGTTGAACAAGTTGCCGCAGTGTAAAAAAACACCGAATTTTACGCAATATCTCTCCCACCCATATGGGTGGAATGCGGCCAAAAAGAGGTTCAGTCAAATCCCTGACAACAGCCGGAACTCCTCCAGTGCATAGGTATCCGTCATGCCGCTCACATAATCGAGCAGCAGCCGCACCCGGTAGTACCACTCCTGCTCGCTCTCCTTTTCGAAACGGGGATCCCGGCTCGCCACCGCCAGCCGGTACGCCTTGAGGTGGCGGGCAGAGAGGCGGTGGAACAGCCGCCGGGCAAAGAAGAGCTCGCTCCCGCCGTTGCCTGCGAGCAGCCGCTCGAACTGGCTGACGGGCAGGGCCAGCAGGCAGGCGTAGGTGGAGAGCACCCCGCGCAGGGCGGCATAGCCTTCCAGCTCCAGCGCCTCCACCTCCGGGCGCATGAACACCAGCTCGCGAGCCACCCGCTTGAGGGTATCGAGTACCCGGGCTGCCGGAGCCTGACCGTGCAGCAGCGCCTGGGGATAGGCCCCGCTCAGGATCTGATCGTGCTCGGCCACATAGGTATGGGCGGCCAGCGCCACCAGATCCCGGGTCAGATGCTGGCGAAAATGGGGGAAGAACCCCCGACCGGAGGCAAGCGCCTCATCGAGCAGATCGGCCATGTAACCGCCCTCGTCCGCCTCGCGCAGGGCTGCCAGCAGCTCGCTCTGGGTGAGGATGCGCCTGTCCACCGCATCCTCGAGATCGGCGATGCAGTAAGAGATGTCGTCCGCCGCCTCCATGATGTAGACCAGCGGATGACGGCACCCCTCGGCCAGCCCCAGGCTCTGGCCGAGGGCACGATAGAGGGGTTGTTCGCTGAAGAAGATGCCGCGCTTGCTGGTCCAGCCGTGGTGCTGACCATAGCCCTGTGGATGGTGCAGGCCCGGCAGGGGCTGCTGCGGGTATTTGCACAGCGCCGCCAGTTGCCCCAGGGTGAGGTTCAGCTCATGGAGGCTGTGCACCAGTCGCAGGCTCTGGGCATTGCCGTCAAACACCAGCAGATCCTGGCGAAGGGTTGCCCACTGGGGGCTCGGCAACTGGTCGTGGGCACGGGCGAAGAGGCCGTCCAGCTCCTGGGCAAGCCACTGACTCATCACCTGCTCGCCGAAATGGCCAAACGGCGGGTTGCCGACATCGTGCAACAGGCAGGACATCTCCACCAGATTGATGAAGGCCCCCTCGCACACCACTCCGGCTGGCAACGCCGCCAGGATGCGGCGACTGATCTGGCGACCGGTCTCTTGTACCTCCAACGAATGGGTGAGGCGGCTGCGCACCGAGGCTTTCACATCGAGCGGGAAGACCTGGGTCTTCTGCTGCAGGCGGCGCACCGGCGCCGCCTGCACGATGCGGGTGCGGTCCTGCTCCGTCGCCTCCAGCAGGTCTTCGTCTCCCCAGGGGTGAATGCGCTCGGGGGGGATCAAACGGTCATACATGTCGTGGCTCCTTGCCTGAGGCGTCGTGTCTACGAGAGCAGCCAGCGCCGCAGGCGGGCGATGTCACCCGGGTATTCCCGGCGCAGGGTTTCAATCCAGTCCTCCACGTTCTCCCACCAGGCGGGGTGTTCCGGGCTCTGGATGAGCTGGGCCGTCTGCTGCAACCGGCGCAGGCCGATGGAGCCCGCCGCCCCCTTGATCTTGTGGGCCTCCTCCACCACACCGGCCTGATCCCTGGCAATCATGTTGGAGTCGAGCACCGCCATGTAATCCGGCATCATCTTCTCGAACAGCTCGACGCTGGAGAGCAGCACCGGCTTGCCGACCGTGCTGGCGTAATCGGTGAGGAAGGGCAGATCCAGCAGGGCATCCTGATGGTGGACATCGTCCTGCTCGTCCGCCTCGTCCCCGGCAAGATCCGCAAACAGGTGGCCTATCACCTCCCGCACCGCCTTGGAGCCCAGCGGCTTGTTGATCACATCCTGCATGCCGTGATCCCGGTAGTACTGGCGATCGCCGGTGGCGTTGGCGGTGAGCGCCACCATGGGGGGCAAGCTGTCGCCGTAGCGCGCGAGCAGTTGCTCCGCCACATCGAACCCCGTCATGTCCGGCAGCTGGATGTCGAGCAGGATCAAGTCGAAATCATCCGGGTTGGCCATGGCCAGCGCCTCTGCACCATCCCGCGCCACCTTGACCTGATGGCCGAGCTTGTTCAGCAGAGCGCAGGCCACTGTCACGTTGAGCTCGACGTCCTCCACCAGCAGGATATCGAGGCAGGGCATCTCGGGCTCCGGGGCCGCGGCCTTGGGCTCGACGCAGTCCACCTCCAGCTCGGCGGTGAAGCAGGCGCCTTCGCCCGGGTCGCTGTCCACGTAGAGTTGACCGCCCATGGCCTGCACCAGCTGGCGGGAGACCGCAAGGCCGATGCCGGTGCCGGTGGCGTGCTTCTTGCCCTGCACCTGATAGTACATGGCGAAGATCTTCTCCTGCTGGGCACGGGGAATGCCCACCCCGGTGTCTTCCACCTCGAAGTGCAGCGCCAGCTTGCCCGGTTCATCAGCGGCGTGGGCGAGACAGCGTATGGTGACGCCCCCTTCATCGGTGAACTTGACCGCATTGCCCACCAGGTTCCACAGCACCTGACGCAGCCGGGTGCCGTCCGCCATCACGAACTGGGGCATGTCGCCGTCCCGGTCGAAGTGCAGGTAGAGCCCCTTCTGCTCCGCCTGGATGCGCGACAGCGTCTCCAGCTCGTCGAGGAAGGCGGGCAAATCCAGCGGAGCCGGCGCAATCTCCAGCCGACGACGGTCGAGCTTGTCCAGATCGATGATGTCGTTGAAGATGTTGCCGAGCGTCACCGCGCTCAGGTGGATGGTCTTGAGCTGCTGCTGCTGTCTGGCATCGAGGGGCGTATCCATCAGCATCCGGCTTAAGCCGACGATGCCATTGAGCGGGGTGCGCAGCTCGTGGCTGATGGTGGAAATGAAGGTGGTCTTGTCCCGACTCGCCTTCTCCAGCTTGTCCTGGTACTGCTTGCGCTCGGTGATGTCGCGACCAAAGCCGAGCAGGCCGAGCCGCTTGCCGAAGCGGTCGAAGAAGGGCACCTTGCGCAGCTCGAAGTAGGCCTTGCGGCCATCGGGATACTCCAGCCACTGCTCATAGGTGAGCGGCTCGTTCTGGGCGAAGACCTGCTTGTCGGTCTCCACCACCTTGCTGGCGATGTCGTGCTTGTAGACATCGAACGGGGTCAGGCCGATGAGTTCCGCTTCCACCTTGCCGGTGAGCTCCTCCATGGCGCGGTTGCAACCGGAGAACTGCTCGTCCTCGTTGCGGTAATAGACCAGATCGGGGGAGCAGTCGATGAAGGAGCGCAAGAGGGCGGTACGCTCCCCCAGATGCAGCTGGGCCTTCTCCCGCTGGAACACCTCGTTCTCCAGATCCTCGATGGCTTGCTGGCGCAGGGTCTCGGCCCGGTTGGTCTCGGCGATCTGGGCATTGAGGCGGCTGATGTTCTCCTGTAACTGGCTGTTGAGCTCGAGGTCGCGCTCGCGCATGTCTTGCAACTTGCGCACCATCCGGGTCAGCCGTTGGCGGGAGTCCTCCAGCTGATCCACCACGATGGAGAGAAAATAGACGGCCCAGGGGGTCACCAGCAGGCCGAAGAAGACAGAGCGCACCAGGTCGACGATGTCCACGGTGCCGCGCAAAAACAGGGTCACCCCCATCTGGATCGACACGGCCAGCACTATGATGGCGGTGGCCAGGAACATGCTGAAGCGCACCAGTCCCAGCTTGGTCATCAGGTCGACGTAATATTGCGCCCAGGATTTGATCTGCTTCATCTCGTTGTTTTCTCCCCTTTTCTTGCGCAAACAGGATACCAGTACGGCGCCATGAACTCTTGTCCGTCGCGTATTCAATTATTGATTAACGTCACACTCCGGCTGGGGTAGCATGCCTGCCATGCCTCAGTCAGCACCGGTTCCACCGGAATACCGGGGCACACTGTCACCCTTCTCATTCGTTATGTCAGGAGCATACCCGATGCGAAATCATGTTCTGTTGAGCCTTGGCCTGCTGGTCGCCACCACCGCCCACGCCGATCTGGGGGAGATCCCCCGCCAGACCGGCTGGTCCGGTTTTCTGCTGGGCGGAGTCAATGCCGGCAGCCACAAGTCCAACTTCTATGCCGGTGACGACAGCAACAGCCGTATCGATGATCTGGGCTCCCCCGGCCGCGAAAGCGGTCTGAGCCCGCTGCTCAATGCCGATATCCGCTACACCTTCGCCGATACCCGCACCCAGGTCTTCCTCGGCAACCTCATCCAGGACGCGGTGCGCTTCGACTTTACCCAGCAACTCGGTCTGCGCCAGGAGATGGGTGACAAGGGTATCGTCGCCACCTCCCTGGTGTTCAACCTCATGCCGGTGGAAGTGTGGAGCGATCCCTTCGCCACCGGCGTGGACCGCAGCGCCACCGATCTCACCTCGAAAGGGGTGCGCTTTGCCTGGGACAGGATCTGGGGCAGCAACGTCTACGCCACCCTGACCAGCCGGGAAGTGGAGCTCGACGAGGAGCGCAGCGGCCAGCAATATGACCTGACCCACGGCACCCACTACGCCTCCATGCTGAGCCGCAACGGCAAGGTCCACGACCTGGCTGTCTCCTACCAGTACCACTTCGGCGGCAACCAGCTGCTGGAGCCCGCCTTCCTCTACAAGGAGGCCCGCCTGGACGGGAGTGCGGAGAGCTTCAAGAACACCGGTCTGCAGCTGACCTATGCCAAGCGCGCCTCCCAGTGGTCCATCGTGAGCAGCCTCTACGCCGGCAAGCGCAAGTACGACGAGGCGAATCCCCTGTTCGGCCAGCGCGCCGATGCCAGCGAGTTCGCCCTCAATGGCACCTTCTTCTGGCACAACCTGTTCGGCATCAAACCCCTTGCCGCCACCTTCACCGCTGCCTACTCCAGCGCCGACTCCGACATCGACTTCTACGATGCCGAGGCGCTTCGCTTCAGTACCGGGCTGCTTTACAACTTCTGACCCGTACCAAGCAAGGAGGCCACCCCCGGGGTGGCCTCTTCATTTGCACAACCCTCGACCATCAGATGCCGAGGGAATCCAGCAGATCGTCGTGCTCGTTGCTCGCCGGCGCGGCCGCCGGTGCCGGTTTGGCTGACTGCTTGGCCTGGGCGATCAGCTCGTCGGGATCCACCTCCTCCTGCACGCCGCCATCATGGATCCGGATAAACTCCGTCTTGTCCATGGCCAGCTCCAGATAGAAGATGTTGTTGCTGGCGGTGAAGAAGGTCACCCGGCGGGTCTCGGGATTGTCGAGGTTGGTGTCGACGCTCAGCATCACCTGCTTGTTGAGCGCCAGCATCTTGGGCTGGTTCTGGGTAATGTGGGTCTGCAGCTCGCGCCCCACCTTGGTGGTGAAGCTGCCGACGATCTGGTTCATCAGCTCGCCCATGACGTTGCTCACCTCGTCCGAGGTGTGGGAGATGGCGAGATCCTCCTTGGAGAGCCCCATGCTCAGCATGTAGCTCTGGTAGAGTTCCATGGCCGCGGCGGCGGAGAAGTTGATCACCACCAGCCCGGAGAAGCCGCCGTCAAACAGCACGAAACAGCCGATGTCAGGCTTGAGGCAGGTCTTGCTGATCCGCTGCACCATGCCGGAGAAGCGCACCTGGGTCTGGGTCGCCGCACTCAATACGCTCGTCACCGAATTGCACAGGCTCAGCAGTACGTCCTCTGTGGTCAATACGGCATCATCCTCGGATCTTGTCACTATCATGGAACCTTCCTGCTGATCGAAATAATGGGGCTGTCACTCGTGTCGCCCATGTCACCATGCACCGACGCGATACGCTAACAGATTGCGTGATCCCGGTGCCCAAAGCGCGAGCCACCTCTCACTTGACTGGATTATCAGTCAGAAATGGCTGAAATCCATCCAGGGTAGCCAGACGGGTTTGCCAACTGGCAGCCGCCCCTTGCAAGGCCTGCTCCTCATAGGGAATGGCGGGACAGGCACCCCAGATGGGACCGGGCCAGGCCGCATCCGAGCTGAAGCGGGCCACGTGGTGCAGGTGCAGCTGAGGCACCAGATTGCCGAGGGCCGCCACGTTGATCTTGTCCGGGCCGAGTGCCCGCTCCATCAGGGTGGCGACGGCGCAGGACTCCTGCATCAACTGCTGTTGCTGCTCGGGGGCCAGATGATGGATCTCCCGCAGGTTGGCGACCCGGGGCACCAGAATCAGCCAGGGATACTGGCTGTCTTTGGCCAGCAGGACGCGGCACAGGGGCAGATCCCCGAGTATCCGGGTATCCGCCTGAAGGCGGGGGTGCAATTCAAACATGGGGGCCTCGCTGATCAACATGGGCACATCGGGAATCAAAGATGTGCCCACGTTACTGCAACGGGGAGCAAACTTAAAGGCGCGGCACGGCCCAACCGATGAAGCGCTTGCGAAGCGCGGGGTCCGCCTGCAGGAAAAGCTGTTGCAACTGCCCTTCCAGGGCGCTGGCCGGCACGGAGGAGACCCGGGGCGTCGCCACGGCGGCCGCAGTCACATCCGCCGCACCGGCGAGCACGGCAGGCCCCTCGCCACGGTTGTACTCCATCAGCCTGGCATGCCAGTCCATGCCGATCTGCATCCCCTGCACCATCAGCGTATCCTGGCGCACCTCGAGGGGCTGCCCCCCCGCCACCAGGCCCAGGACAGGGGCCCTGGCGTAGCGTTCCATCCCGGCCTCGTCCGCAGGCACGGGAGCCTGCAGGCGCACCGACTGCCCGCGGGCCTCATAGCGAAGCACCTGGGGCTCGGAGCGAACCTGGCGATCGTTGTCGCTGCTGTTGCGACTCGGGATCACCCCCTCGTAGCGCACCAGCAGTTGCTGCTCCCCGTCGGCCAGCACGGCATGCTGCTCGTCCTGCACCTTGCCGGCGCTCACCGCCAGGATCTGGAAATCCCGGGGCACCTCGACCCTGACCTCGGCCTGCACACCGCCGCAGCACAGCAGCGCAACCCCTGCCCAACCCTGATGACGCTTCATTCCCTGACTCTCCTTTCGCGATGAAGGGCGCAGGGTAGCAGCCCCAGATGACAGAAAAATAACGGGATGCAGGCTCACCCCAGCAGATAATGGGGCCGCTCGGCAAACCACTGGGCCAGCACCTGCTTGAACAGCCGGATCTTGCGCGGCACCCGGCGCTGCTGGGCGTGCAGCACATGGATCGGGTGCAGGCCGGTCTGCCACTCCGTCAGCACGGCCACCAGCTCCCCTCGGGCCAGGCTGGCCTCCACCAGCATCAGTGGACACTTGGCAAAGCCCATGCCCGCCCGGGCCAGTTGCAGCAGGGTGCTGTAGTGGTTGGCCCGCACTCGCCCCTGCACCAGGATGTGCGCCTCCTCCTCCCCCTGGCGAAAGTGCCACTGCTCCCAGTCCGGGTTGTGGCCCTGCAGCAGGCAGGAGCGCCCCCCCAGCTCATAGGGAGTGGCGGGGATCCCCTCTCGCGCCAGCAGGGCGGGGCTTGCCACCACCACATCCTTGAGCCTGCCGAGCGGCAGGGCCACCAGGTTGTCGGGGATCAGCTCCATGGCCCGCAGAGCGATGTCATTCTCCCCCTGGCTCATGTCGATCATGGCATTGGTGAAGTTGAGCTCGACCTGGACGCCGGGGCAGAGCTCGGCAAAACGGGCGAGCAGCTCGCTCACCATGCGGTCCCCCGTGCTGACCGGGCAGGTGAAGCGCAGGCGGCCGCTGTCCTCCTCGGTCAGGGCACGGATCCCCTCCTCCGCCTCCCGGGCCAGGGCGAAGATCTCGCCGGCCTGCTGGTGAAGCACCCGCCCCGCCTCGGTCAGGCTGAGTCTGCGGGTCGTGCGCTGGAGCAGTTGGGCATTGAGGGCGGACTCCAGGGCGCTGACATGGCGACTCAGCATCCCCTTGCTCACCCCCAGGGCATCGGCAGCGGCGGAGAAACTGCCTCGTTGCACCACTTCATAGAAACTGGCCAGGTGAGTGATATCCATCATTAGCTCCAATATGGAAACAATGGGTTCATCATAAGCGCTTTTTCTCCCTTTTTATCCCGCTATCATCAACTCATCTCAACCAGGAGCGATAGATATGAAGATTGTGATTGTGGGTGCCTCCGGCACCATTGGCGCCGCCGTCAGCGAACTGCTTGCCCAGGATCACCAGGTGATCCGGGTCAGTCACAGCCAGGGGGATGCCAGAGTGGACATGCGCGACCCCGCCTCCATCCGGGCGCTCTTCGAGCAGATCGGATCCTTCGATGCCCTGGTGGTCGCCAGCGGCAGCGTCGCCTTCAATGCCCTGACCGAGATGACGGACGAGCAGTGGCAGGTGGGGCTTCAGAGCAAGCTGATGGGCCAGATCAACCTGACCCGGGCCGCCATTGCCCACCTGAGCGACCGTGGCTCCATCACCCTCATCAGCGGCATTCTGAGCGAGGAGCCCATCCACTGGGGGGTGAGCGCCACCACCATCAACGGTGCCATCGAGCACTTCGTGAAAGGGGCAGCCTGCGAGCTGCCAAGGGGCATTCGCATCAACGTGGTCAGCCCCACCGTGCTGGAAGAGTCCATGGGCAAGTATGCCGACTTCTTCCCGGGCTTCGTGCCGGTACCCGCCGCCCGGGTGGCCCAGGCCTACAAGAAATCGGTACTGGGGGTACAGACCGGTCAGATCTTCCGGGTCAATGGCTGAGCGCTCCGGACAACCCAATGAAAACGGGCCCCGTCATGGGGCCCGTTTTGTCATCTGCGTTGCAAACGCCTCCCCTGCCACCGGCAAACGTTTGTGCGCCTGCGGCAAAAAAAGCGGTCGGCCTCAGTCGATCAGGCCGTACTGCTCCCGCAGTACCTCGATGATCTCCTGCTTCGGATTGGCACTGCGTACCAGCGGCTGACCGATGATCTTCTCGGCGATCCCCACATAGGTGCGGGAGATATCCATCATCACCTCGGTGGGCAGCTTGTTGTCACGGGCCAGGGCGAAGCGCTCGGGCATGCGGTTCTTGTTGAGCAGGATGTCCGGATCCGGGAAGTGGTTCAGCAGCCACTGGCGGAAGCCCTCTTTGGACTTCTCGATGATCTCGCCGCCGCGAAGGGCTGCGCCGTCCCAGATGCGTGAGCTGTCGGGGGTGCCCACTTCATCCATGTAGATGAGCTTCTCGCGACCGGCGGCATCGGTCACGTAACCGAACTCGAACTTGGTGTCGACGAAGACCTGATCCAGGGCTGCCAGCGCCTCGCTGATGACGTTGAAGCCCTCTTTGAGCAGCGCCTCGTAGCGGTCGATGTCCGCCGGGGAGCGGAAGCCGAAGGCCTGATGGTGGCGCTCGATGTCGCCGCGGGAGACGTTGACGTCGTCCGCTTCCGGCACGCCATCCAGCCCCTTGAGGATCCCCTTGGTGGACGGGGTGATGAGGATCTCGGGCAGCTTCTGATCCTTCTTGAGCCCTTCCGGCAGGGTGATGCCGCAGAATTCCCGCTCACCATCCTTGTAGGCACGCCACATGGAGCCGGTGATGTACTGGCGGGCAATCGCCTCGATCATCACGGGACGGGCTTTTTGCACGATCCAGACGAAGGGGTGCGGGATGTCCAGGATGTGGCTGTCCGCCAGCCCCTGCTCCTTGAACAGCTTGAACCAGTGGCTGGAGATGGCATTGAGCGCCGCGCCCTTGCCCGGCACGCCGTTCAGACCGTCCACCCCTTGCCAGATGCAGTCGAAAGCCGAGATGCGATCACTGATCACCATGAGGGCCAGGGGCGTATCGGCCGGCACATCATAGCCTTTCTCCCGAATGAGCCGGGCACTGTCTGCCGGGGTCAACCAGTAGACGCTGCGCACTTTGCCGGAATGGACAGGTTTATCGGTACGGATCGGCAAATCGTCGTTCACCGCCAATACTTGATCTGCAAGACTCATGGCTAATAACACTTCCTGTTGTGGGACTAGTTAGGCAGGGGCACCAGACCCCTGTCTGTGGGGGATTCACATCATCAGGTACTCAGGCCCGGGGCAACCGGCTCGGCACGCTGGCCCTGCGGCAACCCGGACATAACAAAACAGGGGCGCGAGGCCCCTGTTTCCATGCTTACTTCGCCCCCTGATCGGCCAAGCCCTTGGCAAAGGCCTCGGACAGGCTGATGTACATCTGGGAGATGACACCGGATGCGACAGGCTTCTTGTCCTTGTCGAACAGGGTGATGGAGGTCTTGCCGCCCGTCATCTCGCCGAGCTGGAAGCGATACTTGTCTTCCTCGAGCTTGAAGGGTTCCGCTCCCTTGGCCTTCCAGAACTCGCTGTCCGGCTCATCGTATTCCACGTCGATCCAGCCCAGGGACTGCTGGGTATCCTTGATGGTGAAACCATAGGCAGGCAGCACCTGATTGAGGCGGCGCCATACCTGGTCAAACGACCCTTCGGCAATCCAGGCGCTCAGCTCGTTGTTGTCCAGACCGAGCTCCAGCCCCATGCCATCGCTGGACTTGTGCTGTTCACGGGCCTTGAGCTGCTTGTCGTAATAGAGGGAGAACTGGTTCAGGGCGCGGGTAGCATAACGCTGGGCGTCCGCCGGCGTCAGCACAGTGCTGGTCTCGCCGTCGATGGTCTCTTCGTGATCCAGCACCCGTACCGACATCTTGATGGCGTGGCGCTGCACATCGTTGCGCAGGGTGAACTGGTAACGCTGACGGATCTTGAAGTCATCGTCATCTTCCGCCCAGCCATCGAGCACCGCTGAGTTGTCAAACCAGCCGGTCTGCAAGACGCCGTCCTGTTGATCCAGCTTCTCGGTAGTGACCTTGTGTTCGGCCAGGAAGTTCATCAGGAAGGCCCAGGTATCGCGCTCCACGCTCTGGGAAGTGCTGAGGGCATAGAAGGCAACGGTTGGCTCGCTGGCATTGGCCACCACCTGGCTGCCGGGCACCACGGTGAGCAACTGGGCGGGTGGACGCACGTCCACCTTGGCCCCGAGGGCGCCCTCACGGCTGCTCTCGGGCAGGGCCGGAATGTCGAAATTGCTGTTAAAGGCGGGGGTACTCAACCCGGCGGGCACAAGGAAGGCGCGGCCTTCGAGGCGGCTCTCTTCATACTCGAAGCCACGGTTGGCCATTTTGCGTTCCTGGGGTGAGCTGCAGGCAGCCAGCACGGCCACCGTCGCGACACTCAGTACCAGGCGCACTGCATTTCCCTTTCCATTTGCTTTAAACACTCGCCATCAACTCCGCAGTCGTCAGTGCTCGCGCCATCGCCGCTTCCCCCTCGGGGGTGAGATCGGTCAGGGGCAGACGCAAGGTCGCCGTCGCCATCAATCCCAGCCGGGCACAGGCCCATTTCACCGGAATGGGACTCGGTTCACAGAACAGAGTCTGATGCAACGGCATCAATCGATTGTTGATGTCATGAGCCTGCCCGGCATCACCGGCCAGGGCAGCACGACACATGTCGGCCATCTGGGGCGCCGCAATATTGGTGGTGACCGAAATGACACCATCGCCCCCTTGCAGCATAAAATCACATCCGCTGGCGTCATCGCCACTATAAAGCGCAAAATCCGGCCCGCACAATTCGCGCAGCAGCGGGGTACGGCCAAGATCGCCAGTCGCTTCTTTCAAACCTATGATGCCGGGCACCTTGGCCAGACGGGCCACCGTCTCGGGTTTGAGGTCACAGCAGGTGCGACCGGGCACATTATAGAGAATTTGAGGCAGACCACTAGCCTCGGCGATCGCACAATAGTGACGATAGAGGCCTTCCTGGGTGGGTTTGTTGTAATAGGGGGTAACCGAGAGACCCGCCACCACGCCCATGGTGGCGAAACGCTGGGAGAGGGCGATGGCGTGAGCAGTATTGTTGGATCCGCAGCCCGCGATGACGGGAATGCGTCCGGCGGCGTATTCCACCGTCTTCTCAACCACGGCGATATGTTCCTGCTCGCTCAGGGTGACCGACTCTCCCGTGGTTCCCACGGCGACGATGGCGCTGGTCCCGGCATCCACATGATATTCCACCAGCGCTGCCAGACTGACCCAATCGATGTTGCCCGAAGGCAGCATGGGGGTAACGAGCGCAACAATACTACCGCGTAACATGGATAATTCTCCCGATTTTCAGGGGCGTAATGGTAAAGCTGCCCCTTTTGAAAAACAAGGGAGGCACGGGACAAGCCGTGTTACCATCCGGCACAAAACGTATGAATGCACGAGCGCACAAGAGGCCTCCCGGCAGGGTGCCGGCACCCGCGGTCAACGCATTCTCAATAATGGACGAGAGACGATTTATGACTCACTACCTGGTCGTAACGGCCATCGGCACGGACAGGCCTGGCATCGTCAATGAGGTGACCCGTCACGTCAGTGGCTGCGGTTGCAACATTGTCGACAGCCGTCTTGGCATCTTCGGCAACGAATTCACCTTCATCATGCTCCTGTCCGGTGACTGGAACAGCCTGATGCAACTGGAAATCAGCCTCCCACTGCGCAGCCAGGAGTGGGATCTCATCACCATGATGAAACGCACCGAGCGCCACCACTCCCTGCAATATGACATCAGCGCCAGCGCAGAGGTGCTGATCCGGGATCAGCCGGGCATCGTAAGTCAGTGCACCCAGTTCTTCAGCGATCACGGCTGGGACATCCAGGCCATGCAGACTATCACCCTGGAACAGCAGCCCTTCAACCTGCTCAAGGCGAACTTTCAGTTGAATCTCTCCAAGCAGGGAGAAGAGCCCGGCTCGAAGACGGCCTTCGCCGATTTCTGTCGTGGACTGGGCGCCGAGTCGTTCGAATTCATCGTCAATCACAAGTACGCCTGACGGCGTTTATCCGAGGAGACCCCATGTCACCACTAGAAGCTGGTACCCAGGCCCCCGATTTCTCCCTCTCCGATCAGGACGGCAATCAGGTTCGCCTCGCCGACCTGCGCGGCAAGAAGGTGCTGATCTATTTCTACCCCAAGGCGATGACCCCGGGTTGCACCACCCAGGCCTGCGGTCTGCGCGACGTCAATAGCGAGCTGGCTGCCCTCAATGTGGTGGTGCTCGGCATCAGCCCGGACAGCGCCAAGCGCCTGAAAAAGTTCGAGGAGCGCGACAACCTCAACTTCCGCCTGCTAGCCGATGAGGATCACGCGGTGGCCGATGCCTTTGGCGTCTGGGGCCCGAAGAAGTTCATGGGCAAGGAGTATGACGGCATCCATCGCCTGAGTTTCCTCATCGACGAAGAGGGCAAGGTTGCCCATCGCTTCGACAAGTTCAAGACCAGCGATCACCATCAGGTGGTGCTCGACCTCGTCAAGGGCTAAGCCACCAGCGGCATTGTTGCAGGGCTCGCCATGGCGGGCCCTGCTCGTTTCACCACGGCATCAGCCCCACTCTCTGGCGGCCCACCAGGGCGCCTCTTCCCCCCTTTTCTCGCCAACCTCCCCTCTCAGATCAAAAAATTCATCCTGGATATGGGTTAACGTGACCCCAGATTCATTTTCCAGCGAGACAGCCCATGAACATGAGCCACACCGAACGCCTGATCCTGAGCAACCAGTACGAGATCCTGGCCAAACTCAATCCGGAAAAGGCGGCGTTTTACCAGCGTGCCAGCACCATCGTCGAGCGCGGCTACTGCCTGCAAATCCTCGAGCTGGAGAAGAGCTTCGGCCATCTGGATCTCGCCACCTGCCAGGAGGTGCTGGACACTCTGGAGCTGCACCATGCACTGGCCATCTCCTGGGGCAACCTGGATGCCAGCGCCCGGGCCGATGTCAACGAGAGCCGCCTTGCCTTCAACGGCTACAGCCGCAGCCAGGAGCGGGAACTGGCGGATTACGTCTGCTTCCTGCTGGAAGTGGACAAGCGCTTCCCCGAACTGCCCTGCCCCTGCGACGAGCTCTCCAGCGACATCGCCATGCGGGACAAATACCAGCGCATGCTGACGGTCTGGCGTCAGTGCCCCCGTCAGTACAAGCTCTCCATCCAGGAGATCAGCAAGGTGCTGGCCGCCTGAATGTGAAAAAGGCGCCTGAGGGCGCCTTTGTCGTCAGTCTGACTTCGGAAAGTCATTCGTAGAGGAAGGATTTGTCCAGCTGCTTGAAGGCGGCGTTGAGGGTATCGGCCAGCTCTTCGTAGCGGGGACGGGCCACCAGCTGACGTTGACCGCCCTGCTCGTTCATCTTGCCGTTTATCTCCCGATACCAGGTGGCGAGGGAGGGGGGTAGCCGGGTATCGGCGCGCTGGCCGAGCCAGTAGTACCCTTGCAGCGGCAGGCTGAGCAGGAAGAGCACGGACGCCATCACGGAGGGCCAGTATTGAAGCTCGCCAAACTGGAACTGCACCATGACGCTGAGCACCGCCAGTGCCGGGATCACCTTGAGGGCGAATTCGGTGGCCTTGATCACCCGATTCTCCGGGAACATGGAATTAAGCTCGGGACGGCGCGGCCAAAGAGTCATATAATGACGGCCTTGCTGTAATTTAGTTCCAAAAATGTTCATGCTCATGCTACCTCCGAGCTCTTTTCGAACGCATTAACGGCAAAACCTCGACAATATTTGAGAGGCAATAACAAAGGTTGAGGATGACTTTGTTATTTTTCAACAATCAGGTTATCCTTTGTACGCCCATTTTTACGCTGGGGCACGGCCACTGACCAGTCAGGGACGTCTGAATTTCGGGTCTTGTATCACTATACAAGGGGCAAGCAACAGATTGCCAACCCTCATAAGGATAAGTTGATAGTTTTTGGACGCACCGCGTCCGGCGCATCCTCCAACCCAACCCAATCTGCGATAGGATTTATTCATGAGTAAGCTGGTTCTTGTTCTTAACTGTGGCAGCTCGTCCCTGAAGTTTGCTGTCATTGACGCAACCACCGGTGATGACCTGCTGTCCGGCCTGGCCGAATGCTTCAACCTCGACGACGCCCGCATCAAGTGGAAGCTGAACGGCGAGAAAGGCAACGCTGATCTGGGTGCCGGTGCCGCTCACCAGGAAGCGCTGGACTTCATCGTTCACAAGATCCTGCCGCTCAACCCGGAACTGTCCAAGAACCTGATCGCCATCGGCCACCGCGTGGTACACGGCGGCGAGCGTTTCACCTCCTCCGTTCGCATCTGTGATGACGTCATTGCCGGCATCGAAGCCGCCATTCCTTACGCGCCGCTGCACAACCCGGCTCACCTGATCGGTATCCGTGCCGCCCTGAAGGTCTTCCCGGAACTGGCCGAGAAGAACGTCGCCGTGTTCGACACCGCCTTCCACCAGACCATGCCGGAAGAAGCCTTCCTGTACGCCCTGCCGTACAAGCTCTACAAAGAGAACGGCATCCGTCGCTACGGCGCCCACGGCACCAGCCACTACTACATCAGCCAGGAAGCGGCCAAGCAGCTGAACAAGCCGGTGGAAGAGCTCAACATCATCAACTGCCACCTGGGCAACGGCGGCTCCGTCTGCGCCATCAAGAACGGCCAGTCCGTCGACACTTCCATGGGCCTGACCCCGCTGGAAGGCCTGGTGATGGGTACCCGTTCCGGTGACATCGATCCGGCCATCATCTTCTTCCTGCACGACAAGATGGGCATGAGCGTTGCCGAAATCAACACCATGCTGACCAAGGAATCCGGCCTGCAGGGTCTGACCGAAGTCACCTCCGACTGCCGTTTCGTTGAAGACAACTACGACAGCAAGGAAGAAGCCAAGCGCGCCATGGACGTATACTGCTACCGTCTGGCCAAGTACATCGGTGCCTACGCCGCCGCCATGGACGGTCGTCTGGATGCCGTGGTCTTCACCGGCGGCATCGGCGAGAACTCCGCCCCGATCCGTGAGATCACCCTGAACAAGCTGGGCCTGCTGGGCTTTGACGTCGACCACGACGCCAACCTGAAGGCTCGCTTCGGCAAGGGCGGCGAGATCACCAAGGCTGGTTCCACCAAGGCCCTGGTTATCCCGACCAACGAAGAGTGGGTCATCGCCCACGACGCGCTGGAACTGGTCGGCGCATAAATTAGCTGTAGAGCAAGGCCGCCCCAGGGCGGCCTTTTCCTGATCCCAAAAAATGAACAAGGGGTAATAAGTGGCACGCACTATTATGCTCATCCCGGTCGGCACTGGTGTCGGCGTAACCTCCGTGAGTCTTGGCGTCGTTCGCGCCATGGAACGTCACGGTGTCAATGTCAGCTTCTTCAAACCGGTCGCCCAGCCGCGTCCGGGTGAAACCGGTACCGAGCGCTCCACCGCAGTGATCCGCGCCGCTGCCAACATCAACCCGCCCGAGCCGTTCGCCCTCTCCTACGCCGAGAACATGATCACCTCCAGCAACACCGACATCCTGCTGGAAGAGATCGTGGCCCGCTTCGAAGAGCACGTGAAGACCAGCGGTGCCGAAGTGGTGGTGATCGAGGGCCTGGTTCCGACCGACAAGCAACCCTTTGCCAACAAGCTGAACTACGACGTCGCCAAGGCGCTGGACGCCGACATGGTGTTCGTGACCCATCCGGGCAACGACTCCAGCCAGAAGCTCAAAGAGCGCATCGAGCTGGCCTGCTCCAACTTCGGTGGCGTCAACAACCCGCGCATCGTGGGCTGCGTCATCAACAAGGTGGGTGCCCCGGTTGACGAGCACGGTGTGACCCGTCCCGACCTGACCGAGATGTTCGAAGCGCACCACCACGGCGCCGATACCGGCCACAACCTGGAAGTGCTGCAAGTCTTCGGCAAGAGCCCGCTGCGCATCCTCGGCTGCATCCCCTGGAACACCCAGCTGATCGCCCCGCGCGCCAAGGATCTCGCCAAGCACCTGGCCGCCAAGATCATCAACAAGGGTGAGCTGGAAAGCCGCCGCCTGCAGACCGTGACCTTCTGCGCCCGCTCAATCCACAACATGATCGAGCACTTCCGTCCGGGCAGCCTGCTGGTGACCTCCGGCGACCGCTCCGACGTCATCGTCTCCGCCTGCCTGTCCGCCATGAACGGCGTCAAGCTGGGTGCCCTGCTGCTGACCGGCAACTACCACCCGGAACCCCAGGTGATGGCACTGTGCCAACAGGCCATGGCCACCGGTCTGCCGATCATGATCACCGGCACCAACACCTGGCAGACCGCCGTCAGCCTGCAGAACTTCAACGTCGACATCCCGGAAGATGACCGCGAGCGTATCGAGCTGGTGCAGGACTACGTTGCTGGTCACATCGACAAGCACTGGATCGAGTCTCTCTCCGCCAAGTCCACCCGCTCCCGTCGCCTGAGCCCGCCGGCCTTCCGCTACCAGCTGACCGAGCTGGCCCGTCAGGCCAACAAGCGCGTCGTGCTGCCGGAAGGGGAAGAGCCGCGCACCATCAAGGCGGCCGCCATCTGTGCCGAGCGCGGTATCGCCCGTCCGGTGCTGCTGGGCAACCCGGACGAGATCCGCCGCGTCGCTGAACAGCAGGGCGTGATCCTGACCGACCGCGTCGAGATCATCGATCCCGTTGCCGTGCGCGAGCGTTACGTGGCCCGTCTGGTCGAGCTGCGCAAGAACAAGGGCATGACCGAAGTGGTTGCCCGCGAGCAGCTGGAAGACAACGTGGTACTGGGTACCATGATGCTGGAGCGCAACGAGGTCGACGGTCTGGTATCCGGCGCCGTGCACACCACTGCCAACACCATCCGTCCGCCGATGCAGATCATCAAGACCGCCCCGGGCTCTTCCCTGATCTCCTCCATCTTCTTCATGCTGCTGCCGGACCAGGTGCTGGTCTACGGTGACTGCGCGATCAACCCGGATCCCACTGCCGAGCAGCTGGCCGAGATCGCCATCCAGTCCGCCGACTCCGCCGCCGCCTTCGGTATCGAGCCGCGCGTGGCCATGATCTCCTACTCCACCGGCACCTCCGGCGCCGGCGCGGACGTGGAGAAGGTGCGTGAAGCGACCGAGCTGGCCAAGGCCAAGCGTCCCGACCTCATCATCGACGGCCCGCTGCAGTACGATGCGGCCATCATGGAGAACGTCGCCAAGTCCAAGGCACCGAACTCCCCGGTTGCCGGCAAGGCCACCGTGTTCGTGTTCCCGGATCTCAACACCGGCAACACCACCTACAAGGCGGTACAGCGCTCCGCCGAGCTGGTCTCCATCGGCCCCATGCTGCAAGGCATGCGCAAGCCGGTCAACGACCTCTCCCGTGGCGCCCTGGTGGACGACATCGTCTACACCATCGCCCTGACCGGCATCCAGGCAGCCCAGGCCGAGTAATCGACCCGCAGTCCGATACAATGAAAAACCCGCCGAGAGGCGGGTTTTTTATGGCTCGCGCCCAGAAATGTTGATCCGCAAGATCAGGTCGGGATCCCGTCCGGATCCACGGACAGATCCGTGTTCCGCCCTTGGCAAGGCTCGAGGGATAAGCAAACGCTCACACCCTCGCCAGGGGATTGCACAAATGCGATCCAGCCAGGATCAAATTGAAATATCCCTTTAAGATCATAAGACTAACGCCAGACACACCGCTAATCTACAGAGTTTTCCACAGCTTTTGTGGATAGTTTACCGATCATTTGAAAGAAAATGACAGGTGAAGCCCCTCCCTTCCCCCTTCTCTTTCACCCCTCGATAACCTCCTGATGCTGTGGCCAGCATCCCTACCGGCGCCCCCACTTGCCCGCAACGCTGCCAGACACGAAAAAGGGCTCCGAAGAGCCCTTGAACAGCTATTTTCACATCCGGCCACATCAGGGACGCAGGGATTTGTCCGCCCGGGAGATGCCACAGACACCGGAGCGCACCACTTCGATGATCTCGTTGGTCTGGGCAGCCGTCTTGATGAAGGCGTCCAGCTTTTCGCTGGTCCCGACGAGCTGCACCGTGTAGAGCTCGGGGGTGACGTCGACGATCTGGCCACGGAAGATGTCCGCCAGCCGCTTCAGTTCGTCACGGGCACCACCGGCGGCGCGCGCCTTGACCAGCGCGATCTCCCGCTCGATGTGCTCCCCCTCGCTCAGGTCACATACCTTGAGCACGTCCACCAGCTTGTGCAGCTGCTTCTGGATCTGCTCCAGCACCCGCTCATCCCCCATGGTGACGATGGTCATGCGGGACAGGGTGGGATCCTCGGTGGGGGCCACCGTCAGGGTCTCGATGTTGTAGCCGCGCTGGGAGAAGAGGCCTACCACACGGCTCAGGGCGCCGGATTCGTTCTCCAGCAGTACTGAAATGATGTGTCTCATGATATTTCCCCCGCCTTGCTCAGCCACATCTCGTCATTGATGGAACCAAACTTGAGCTCCATGGGTACGACCGAAATAATGTGTCCCATTGTCAGGTTCTCTCCGTCTTGCTCAGCCACATCTCGTCCATGGCACCAAATTTGATCTGCATCGGATAGACGTGCTCGTCCGGATCGACCGAGATGTCCATGAACACCAGTCTGTCCTTCATGGCAAAGGCCTTCTCCATGGCGCTCTCCAGCTCCGCCGGATCGCTCACCGCGATGCCGACGTGGCCATAGGCTTCCGCCAGCTTGACGAAGTCAGGCAGGGATTCCATGTAGGAGTGGCTGTGACGGCCGCCGTAGAACATCTTCTGCCACTGCTTGACCATGCCCAGCGCACGGTTGTTGATGGAGATGATCTTGATGGGCACCCCGTACTGCATGCAGGTGGAGAGCTCCTGAATGTTCATCTGCACCGAACCGTCACCGGTGACGCAGCAGACCACCGCATCCGGGTTGGCAAACTGGGCGCCCATGGCGGCCGGAATGCCGAACCCCATGGTGCCGAGACCACCTGAGTTGATCCACTGACGTGGTTTGGCAAACGGGTAGTAGAGGGCGGCAAACATCTGGTGCTGGCCCACGTCGGAGGCGACGAACGCCTCCCCCTTGGTCACCTTGTAGAGAGTCTCGATGACCTGCTGCGGCTTGATCAGGGTGGGATGGGTTTCGTAGGCCAGGCAGTTGCGGGAGCGCCACTGGCCGATCTGGCTCCACCAGTCCGCCAGTACCTGCTTGTCGTTGTCAAAGCCGCACTCGCGGATCACTTCCAGCATCTGCTCCAGCACGGTTTCCACCGAGCCGACGATGGGCACATGGGCCTGCACCGTCTTGGAGATGGAGGTGGGATCGATGTCGATGTGGACTATGGTGGCGTTGGGGCAGAACTTGGCCACGTTGTTGGTGACGCGGTCATCGAAGCGGGCACCCACGGCGAAGATGAGATCCGCGTTGTGCATGCTCTTGTTCGCTTCGAAGGTGCCGTGCATGCCGAGCATGCCGATGAACTGCGGATGGGTGCCGGAGAAAGCGCCCAGCCCCATGAGCGTGGTGGTCACCGGCAGGTTCAGCAGCTCCGCCAGCTTGGTCACCAGGTGATCCGCATTGGCGTTGATGGCGCCGCCACCCACGTACATGACCGGGCGGCTCGCCTCGGTCAGCAGCTTGGCAGCCCGCTTGATCTGGCCCTTGTGTCCCGCCTTGGTCGGATTGTAGGAGCGCAGGGAAACGGACTCGGGATACTGATAGGGGAACTTCTCTTTCGGATTCTGCACGTCTTTGGGCAGATCCACCACCACGGGCCCCGGGCGGCCACTGGCGGCAATGTAATAGGCCTTCTTGATGGCCTCGGGAATGTCGCTGGCTTTCTTGCACAGGAAGCTGTGCTTCACCACCGGGCGGGAGATGCCGATCATGTCGGTCTCCTGGAACGCATCCTCCCCGATCATGCTGGTCGGCACCTGGCCGGACAGGATCACCAGGGGAATGGAATCCATGTAGGCGGTGGCGATCCCCGTGATGCAGTTGGTGGCGCCGGGACCCGAGGTCACCAGCACAGTGCCCACCTTGCCGGTGGAGCGGGCGTAACCGTCCGCCATGTGCACTGCGGCCTGCTCGTGCCGCACCAGGACATGCTCCATCTTGCCGTTTTCGAAGAGAGCGTCATAGATGTCGAGCACTGAGCCACCAGGGTAGCCGAAAACGTGTTCCACTCCCTGATCTTCCAGCGCTCTAACCACCATCTGGGCGCCTGATAACATCTCCATGATAAAGCCCTCCAGGCTTTGCTCCGTTAAGCGAAAGCTATCGACAGTCCGCTGCTTCCCGGCAGCGCCGATCCGAGTCTTGTTGTTGTCTGCAGGCAGATCAGGCGAGTTCGGAGCCGTCGATAGTAGAAAAATAGGGGTTTTCCATCATTCACCCGAAAAGCGGGTGAAAAACCAACTTAACCCGCCCGTGAACGCTTGTCCACGGCTTTGTCTGGCCATAACAGTCATAAATTTCAAACAGCTATTAACATTCAGTGACTTGGCCACCAGACGGGCAACAAAGAGGGGCCCTGGGGGGAACAACCAGCGGATCATGCTGCCCGCGTCGGTCAGGAACAAAATAAACGGCCCACCCCGAGGGGGTGGGCCGTCAAAAACTGGCTGGTTTCACTGCTCGTCTTCGGGTTCTGCCAGCCAGATCTGCTGATCCGGATCCGTCTCTTCGCAGACCGAAATGCTGACACCCATGTCGAGCAGCTCATGCAGGGTGAGATTGTCTGCCAGAGTCATGGTGTCGCCGTTTTCATTGGTAAAGCGCATGGTGTCCGTCCTCTCCGTGGTGGGATCGACTCAGTTTAGTCAAAGGCGCTGAGTTGGGATAACCAGGGACGCTCCTGGCCGGTGCGGCTGGCAAGCTCCCCCAGGCTGTCACACACCTCCTCCGGAAAGAGAGTCCTGCCCCAGAGGCGGCGGGAGAGCGCCCCCACCTCCTCCCCGGCCCCGGCCCCGGCCAGCAACCAGTCGGCCAGCTCTCCTGCCACATCGGGATAGCGTACCCTGCCAGGAGAAGGGGCCTCCAGCCAGCTTCGCACCGCATTGGCATCCAGGCTGTCCATCAACTGGGCCAGCCCCATCAGCTCCAGGGTCCTGCCGTTGGTCAACTGCTCGAACTGGCCACCCAGGGGTTTGACCAGCAGCTTCTTGCCAAGGGAGAGCGCCTCGGAGGCAAGCTCGAATCCCGCATTGCTCATGACCCCGCGACAACCTGCCAGCGCCAGCTTGAACCCCTCTCTGGCCTGAGGTTCAAAGCGGATGTTGCGCCACTCGCTACGCTTGCGCACCTCGGGATGGAAGCAGATGAACGACTGCGGGCTGAAACGCGACAACAGGGCCGCGATCGTCTCTGTCTGCTCGAATGGCAGATAGACCAGGATCTGCTGGTTGTCCGGCACCGGCTCGAGGGGATCGACGATGGGAGGCAGCAGGGGCTGGCCGAAATGGAACCAGTGCAGCCCCAGGGACTGGCGTACCGGCGCAAAATGGCGCATCAGCTGACGGTTGAAGCCGCTCTCCCCCCAGCGCGGGATCGGCCAGTCGAAGCTCGCCTGATGGCTGATGGTGAGGCTGGGTTTGCCCCAGCGGCGAGCAGCATGGGCACTGAGCGGCTCGAAGTCGCTGATGACCAGATCGTACTCGCGACAATCGAGGGCACGCAGATCTTGCCAGAAACGCAGGGGAGAGAGTCCCTTGAGGGTGCGCCAGCCCGAGATGCGCCCCTGATGGCTGGCGAAAGTGATACCGGGGAAGGTGCGATAATCCCCGAACTCCCCCATCTCGAAGTAGCCGTCGGCGGCGCGCCCGCTGAACAGATAGTCCACCGCCACGCCCCTGCTCTTCAATGCGCGCGCCAGGGTCCGGCTACGACTGATATGACCGTTGCCGGTCCCCTGAACGCCGAACAGAATCCTCATCCCTGGCTCCAACCCAGCGCCCAGAGGGCGCAACCACCGCCAAGCAGCGCCCCGGCCACCAGATCGCTCAGATAATGCACCCCGAGCAGCAGGCGGGACGCCCCCACCAGCGCGGCCCAGACAAACAGCAGCGGTGCCCAAAGCGGGAAACTGGCGGCCATTACGGTCGCCATCAGAAAGGCGGCCGCGGTATGGCCCGAGGGCAGGCTGTAACGATCCGACGGGGTGATGAAGACAGGCAACCCTGCCGGGCGCTGGCGTTTGAGGGCATTCTTGAGCAGCAGGTAGAGCGGCAACTCGAGGGCAAACGCCCAGAGCGCCACCCTGACCGCCTCCTGCCCGGCGCTCCCCTGCCACCAGAGCAGGCAGGCCGCCACGGCATAGAGGGGGCCGTCACCGGTACGGGAGACAAGCCGGCTTATCCTGGCCTGCGGCTGATTGTAGGGGTGGAGCAGGCAGACACGACACACCCGCAGGTCCCATTGCTGGATCTTGTTCATCACGGCCCTCCCTTGCATCCTGAGTGCAGACTAGGAGGGCGGCATGACACTTCGTTGACGCCCAGATAACAGATTGATGAAAAAAAGGGCCCAGGGGCCCTTTTTCATCCGTCATCCCGAAAAAGTCAGTTCAGGGCACCACGCAGGCCGTTTTCCATCAGGCGGCAGTTGTGGGCCGCGAGGCGGCTCATGAAGCGCTCGTCCACCGTCAGACCAAACACCTGCTCGTAGAGATCCTTCATCACGAATGGCTGCCACATCATGCTGAGGAAGGAGATCTTCAGCATCTCGGGGTCCAGGTTGTCCGCCAGCTGGCCGTTGGAGCGCATGGACTCGAGCAGGGCATCGAACTGGGGAAGTTGGCGATCCAGCAGGCGGCTCAGCACAAAATCACGCCCCGGGCTCTTTTCAGTGGACAATGCGCTGGAGATGGCGGAGGTCAGCTCGCTGTTGGGCGCCATCACCTGATAGTAGGTGTTGAGCAGATCGGTCAGGCTGCGGTTGCTGCTCTCGTCGTGCCAGGCTTGCTCGAGGGGCTCGGCCACATCCCCCAGCACCGCCTTGTAGAGGCCTTCCTTGCTGCCGAAGTAGTAGTGGATCATCGCCAGATTGGAGCCTGCCAGCTCGGCAATCTCGCGGGTCGTCACCTTGCTGTAGGGGGTGTTGAGAAAACGTTCGCGTGCGGCGGCAAGCAGCTTGTCACGAATGTCGGAACGTCCGACTGGACGGCCAGGTCTGCGTTTTTCCATGGAATACCTCAGATAATTCAGCAAGGGCTGATAAGTCGATCTGATTGTGCGGGTGATCGAGTACAGCAGGAATGACCAGATAATCAGGCATGAACCGAATATGGGACAAGAGAATTTGCACTCCTTTACAATCCGATTAAATAAACCAGTGGATTGAACCTGTCCATTCCGGTTGACACAGCATAAAAATCTCGTTATTGGTAGTAGCGTTATCGACTGGAAGGATTGAGACATCATGCGTATTGCCGCTCCGCTACTACTGCTCTCCCTAATCGCGACTCCTCGCGCGGGATCCTTGTAGCCGGGCTAAGGCATAGCCGGAATTTACAGAAACCCGTGCACCCCGCACGGGTTTTTTTATGCCATGCAGGATGCACGCAGCGAACTTAGGAAGAGGGAAGTCACATGTCAGATCGGGTCATCATATTCGACACCACCTTGCGTGATGGTGAGCAGGCGCTGTCGGCCAGCTTGACGGTCAAGGAGAAGCTGCAGATCGCCCAGGCGCTGGAGCGGCTCGGTGTCGATATCATGGAAGTGGGTTTCCCCGTCTCCTCCCCCGGCGATTTTCAATCGGTTCAGACCATCGCCCGCCACATCAAGAACAGCCGGGTCTGCGCCCTGGCTCGCGCCCTGCAAAAAGACATCGATGCCGCCGGCGAAGCCTTGAAAGTGGCAGAGGCATTTCGCATCCATACCTTCATCTCCACCTCCTCCATTCACGTGGAGAGCAAGCTGAAAAAGAGCTTCGAAGACGTGCTGGAGATGGGGGTCGGCGCCATCAAGCACGCCTTGCGCTACACCGATGACGTGGAGTTCTCCTGCGAAGATGCGGGCCGCACCCCGATAGACAACCTGTGCCGCATGGTGGAAGCCGCCATCAAGGCCGGCGCCCGCACCATCAACATTCCTGACACCGTGGGCTACACGGTGCCGACCGAATTCTCCGGCATCATCCACACCCTGTTCAACCGGGTACCCAACATCGACAAGGCCATCATCTCGGTGCACTGCCACGACGATCTGGGCCTCTCGGTGGCCAACTCCATCAGTGCCGTGCAGATGGGGGCCCGCCAGATCGAGTGCACCATCAACGGCATCGGCGAGCGTGCTGGCAACTGCTCTCTGGAAGAGGTCGCGATGATCCTGAAGACCCGCGCCGACCTGCTCGGGGTACACACCAACATTCGCCACAGCGAGATCCACCGCACCAGCACCCTCGTCAGTCAAATCTGCAACATGCCGGTGCAGCCCAACAAGGCCATCGTCGGCGCCAACGCCTTCTCCCACAGCTCAGGCATCCATCAGGACGGCGTGCTCAAGGCGAAGAACACCTATGAAATCATCACCCCCGAGAGCATCGGTCTCACCCAGAACAACCTCAACATGACCTCCCGCTCCGGCCGCCACGTCATCAAGCACCGGATGGAGTCCATGGGCTACGCCGAGAGCAGCTACGACCTCGACGATCTCTACGCCAAGTTCCTCACCCTGGCTGACAAGAAGGGCCAGGTGTTCGACTACGACCTGGAGGCCCTCGCCTTCTTCAGCCAGATCCATGAGGAGCCCGAGCACTTCAAGCTGGAGTACCTCGGCGTGCAGAGCGGCAGCTCGGTGCTCGCCACCGCCTCGGTCAAGCTCAAGGTAGGCCAGGATCTGGTGTGCGAGGCCGCCACCGGCAACGGCCCGGTGGATGCGGTCTACCAGTGCATCAACCGCATCACCGGCTACGAGATCCGCATCGACAAATACGAACTCAAGGGCAAGGGCGAGGGCAAGAACGCCCTCGGCCAGGTGGACATCGTCGCCGAGTACAAGGGGCGCAAGTTCCACGGCATGGGGCTGGCCACCGACATCATCGAATCCTCAGCCCAAGCCCTGGTCCACGTGATCAACAGCATCTGGCGCGCGGACCAGGTCGCCGAGCAGATGGAGCGCAACCACACCATCAAATCGGAAACCGTCTGAGCCCGCCGCCGGACAAGATGACAGCATGACATGGGGAGGACCGGGGCCTGGGCAGTGGTCCGGACCGGCCTCCCGGATGAAACGGAATCACACTATCAAGACGGAGAGAGTATGAGCAGTTATCGGATCGCAGTATTGCCGGGTGACGGCATTGGCCCGGAAGTGATGGCAGAGGCCATCAAGGTACTGGAAAAGGTGCAGACCAAATTCGGCTTCTCCCTCGACTATGACCGTCACGACGTCGGCGGCATCGCCATCGACAACCACGGCACACCGCTGCCCCAGAGCACGATCAAAGGCTGCGAAGCGGCCGATGCGGTGCTGTTCGGATCGGTGGGCGGCCCCAAGTGGGAGCACCTGCCGCCCAACGATCAGCCGGAGCGCGGTGCCCTGCTGCCCCTGCGTGCCCACTTCAAACTGTTCTGCAACCTGCGCCCGGCCCGCATCTACACCGGTCTGGAGCAGTTCTCCCCGCTGCGTGCCGACATCTCCGATCGCGGCTTCGACATCGCCTGCGTGCGCGAGCTGACCGGCGGCATCTATTTCGGCCAGCCCAAGGGGCGTGAAGGGGAAGGCGCCACCGAGAAGGCCTTCGACACCGAGGTGTACCACCGCTTCGAGATCGAGCGCATCGCCAAGATAGCGTTTGAATCGGCCCGGGTGCGCAAGGCCAGGGTCACCTCCATCGACAAGGCCAACGTGCTCGCCTCCTCCATCCTGTGGCGCGAGGTGGTGACCGAGGTCGCCAAGTCCTACCCGGACGTGGCCCTGAACCACATGTACATCGACAACGCCACCATGCAGCTCATCAAGGATCCGTCCCAGTTCGACGTGCTGCTCTGCTCCAACCTGTTCGGTGACATCCTCTCCGACGAGTGCGCCATGATCACTGGCTCCATGGGCCTGCTCCCCTCTGCCAGCCTGAACGAATCCGGCTTCGGCCTGTTCGAGCCGGCCGGTGGCTCGGCCCCGGATATCGCCGGCAAGGGGATTGCGAATCCCATCGCCCAGATCCTCTCCGCCGCCCTGATGCTGCGTTACAGTCTCGGCCAGGAAGCCGCCGCCCAGGCCATCGAGCAGGCCGTGGCCCAGACCCTGGCAGAAGGCTATTTCACCGCCGACCTGCATCAGGCCAGCGCCACGCACCCGGTGCAGAGCACGGCCGACATGGGCAGCCAGATCGCCGCGCGCATCTGACCCCACGGCATCGATAACAAGGAAACCGAGCAATGTCCAAGACCCTCTATCAGAAAGTGTTCGACGCCCACGTGGTGCGGGAAGTGGAAGGGGAAACCCCTCTCATCTACATCGACCGCCACCTGGTGCATGAAGTGACCAGCCCCCAGGCATTCGACGGCCTGCGCGCCATGAACCGCCAGCTGCGTCGCCCGGATCTGACCTGGGCCACCATGGATCACAACGTCTCCACCACCACCAAGGACATCGCCGCCTCCGGTGAGATGGCCCGCATCCAGATGGAGACGCTCGCCGCCAACTGCAAGGCGTTCGGGGTTCGTCTCTATGACTTGAACCACAAGTACCAGGGTATCGTCCACGTGATGGGCCCCGAGCTCGGCATCACATTGCCCGGCACCACCATCGTCTGCGGTGACTCCCACACCGCCACCCACGGCGCCTTCGGCTCGCTCGCATTCGGTATCGGCACCTCCGAAGTGGAACACGTGATGGCCACCCAGACCCTGAAACAGGGCCGTGCCAGGACCATGCGTATCTCTGTCAACGGCAAGCTGGCCGCAGGCATCAGCGCCAAAGACGTGGTGCTCGCCATCATCGGCAAGGTGGGTCATGCAGGCGGGACCGGCTACGTGGTGGAGTTCGCCGGTGAAGCCATCGAGGGGCTCACCATGGAAGGGCGCATGACGGTGTGCAACATGGCCATCGAGCTCGGCGCCAAAGCGGGCATGATTGCCCCCGACCAGACCACCATCGACTACATCCGTGGCAAGGAGTTCGCTCCCAAGGGGGAGGCGCTGGAACAGGCCATCGCCTACTGGCTGACCCTCAAGAGCGACGAAGGTGCCCACTTCGACGCCGAAGTGGTGCTCGACGCCGCCGACATCGCCCCGCAAGTGACCTGGGGCACCAACCCGGGCCAGGTGATTGCCGTCAATGAGCCCATCCCTGCACCGGAATCCTTCGCCGATCCGGTGGAGCAGCAGTCCGCCCGCAAGGCCCTCGCCTACATGGACCTGCAACCGGGCCAGAAGCTCTCCGACGTGGCCATCGACAAGGTGTTCATCGGTTCGTGCACCAACAGCCGCATCGAGGATCTGCGCGCTGCCGCCGCCATCGCCCGCGGTCGCAAGGTCGCGGCAGGGGTACAGGCCCTGGTGGTGCCGGGCTCCGAGCAGGTGAAGGCCCAGGCCGAGGCCGAGGGGCTGGACAAGATCTTCATCGAGGCAGGCTTTGAGTGGCGCTTGCCCGGCTGCTCCATGTGTCTGGCCATGAACAACGACCGGCTGCAACCGGGGGAGCGCTGCGCCTCCACCAGCAACCGCAACTTCGAGGGGCGTCAGGGTCGTGCCGGCCGCACCCACCTGGTGAGCCCGGCCATGGCCGCCGCCGCCGCCGTCACCGGCCGCTTCGCCGACATTCGTGCGCTGTAACGACAAGGAGAACATGATGACAGGTTTCAAACAGCATAAAGGGATCGTCGTTCCCCTCGACAGCGCCAACGTCGACACCGACGCCATCATTCCCAAGCAGTTCCTGCAGAAGGTGAACCGCATCGGCTTTGGCAAGCACCTGTTCCACGACTGGCGCTTCCTGGACGATGCAGGGGAGCAGCCCAACCCGGAGTTCGTACTGAACAAACCGCAATTCGCCGGTGCCAGCATCCTGTTGGCCCGCGAGAACTTCGGCTGCGGCTCGAGTCGCGAGCACGCCCCCTGGGCGCTGGCGGACTACGGCTTCAAGACCATGATCGCCCCGAGCTTTGCCGACATCTTCTACGGCAACGCCATCAACAACGGCATGGTGCCGGTTCGTCTGAAGGAGGAGGAGGTCGACGCCCTGTTCCAGCTGGTCGCCGCCCAGCCGGGCATCGAGATCGAAGTGGATCTGGAGGCCAACCAGGTGCGTGCAGGCAGCCTCACGTTCGGCTTCGAAATCGACGAGTTCCGTCGCTACTGTCTGCTCAACGGGCTGGATGCCATCGGTCTGACCCTGCAGCACGAGGCCGCCATCAGCGCCTTCGAGGCGAAGCAGCCAAGCTGGATTTGACGAGCCTGCGACAAGAAAGCGAGTAGAATCAACAGGGAGCCGAGGCTCCCTGTTTTATTGTCGGGTCGCTGTACAAAGCCCGCCACCTCTGCATGTCCGACAGGAGACACCTATGTCCGCAAGGGGCGCCCTTTCATTGCTCTGCCTGCTGCTCAGCCTCCCGGCCCTGGGCGGACAGACCTCTTTCACCAACAGTGGCGGTCAGCTCAATGTCGGCTGGCAGGACAGAGAGGGCAAGGCGCAGCAGCTCAGCTATCGGCTGGAGGCGGGCAAGCTGCCCCCTCTCATCGCTTACCGTCCAGCTAGGATGCAGGAAGACGTACTGCAAAGCCTGCTGCAGCAGGCACCCCTGGCGTTCCCCGAGGTGCAGTTCTCCCTCGTTCGCCCCGCCATGAGCCTCAGCATCAAGAGCCGCAACGCCGACAAGGCGCGGGAAGCCTCCCAATGGGTCAAGCCCGAGCAGGCCAAACTGGAGGCCGCCTGGCTCACGCAGCACTACTTCCAGCCCTTCACTGCCCCCGACGGCGCTCCCGCCATCAAGCAGGATCATGTGCGCATCGCCCTGGAGAGTCGGGACGAGCTGGCCCCGTTGATGGAGCAGCTCAAGCAGGAAGGGGCCACCGAGACCGAGGCGCGCCAGAAGACGGTGGCCTACATGCTCGACTTCATCCAGGCCATCCCCTATCAACTGCTCGACAGCCAGTCGGGCCGCTCTGGCAAGGGGTTTCTGAGCCCGCGCCAGGTGCTGGAGCAGAACCGGGGGGATTGCGACAGCAAGGTGACCCTGATGGCCGCCCTGCTGGCCCAGGGGTATCCCGATCTCAAGCAGGCCATGGTGTTCGTGCCGGGACATGTCCTGCTGGGGGTGGCCCTGCCAGCCAAACCGGGGGAGGCCACCTTGAGCCGGGCGGGGGAGACCTACCTCCTGATGGAGCCGACCGGCCCGGCCCAGCTGCCCATGGGCCAGCTCGCGCCCACCAGCAAGACGCTGGTCGACAGCGGCCAGTTGAGCGTGCAACCGGTGCAGGATGAGGGGAAATGAGACAGGCCAGCCCATGGCTGGCCTGTCTCGAGGAGGACGGGCGCCCGGGTCTCAGGTGAGGGAGAGAAACTCCAGCGCCAGCAGGAGACCGTCTTCTTCCTCCAACACCCGCACGATGCGAGCCTGGGCCTCGAAGGGAGGCAGAAGATTGCTGCTGGTCGCCAGGCTCACCCGGATGGGCTGGGCCAGATCGAACTCGTGCTTGTTCACTTCGACGCCCATGCCGTTGGCGCTGAGATCCCGGCAGACCCCCTCCAGCACCTGCTGATGCTGGAACAGGGTGACGGGGGCATTGATGACCATGCGCTGGAAGGCACGTCTTTCCTTGGTGCTGGTGATCACTGGGGACTTCCTCCTTGGTGGTGGCTCGCACGATGCGGCCCGTGAAACATAGTGCTGGCCTCCCCCCAGGAACGCCAATACAATGCGATGCGTTGCTCAAACGGGGTGCGGTTTACCGCTGAGATTATACCCGTGAACCTGATCCAGATAATGCTGGCGGAGGAATTTGAGGCATGGCGCGCGTTTTTTGTGCCCTCATCCGCCGGCGCTCACCACACGCGAGGTGCCATTGATGAGCACCCCGACATCCACAGGAGTGCCATTGATGAAGACCCTGCTGCTGATCGCCACCAGCCTGCTCTCTGCCCAGGCGTTTGCCGCCGACACCCTCACCGTCTACACCTACGGCTCCTTCGCCGCCGAATGGGGGCCGGGTCCCAAGATCAAGCAGGCCTTCGAGAAGGAGTGCGGCTGCACCCTCAATCTGGTGCCCCTCGAGGATGGCGTCGCCATCCTCAACCGGCTGCGGCTGGAAGGCCAGCACAGCAAGGCCGACATGGTGCTGGGGCTGGACGATGCCCTCATCAGCGAGGCCAAACAGAGCGGCCTGTTCGCCCCTCATTCCACCAGGCTCGATGACCTCAAGGTGCCGGGTGGCTGGCAGGATGACACCTTTGTCCCCTATGACTACGGCTACTTCGCCTTCGTCTATGACAGCAACAAGCTCAAGCAGCCCCCCAAGAGCCTGAAGGAGCTGGTGGCGCGCCCCGATATCAAGGTGATCTATCAGGATCCCCGCACCTCCACCCCGGGTCAGGGCCTGATGCTCTGGATGAAGTCGGTCTACGGGGATGAGGCACCGACCGCCTGGGCGCAACTGGCCAAAAAGACGGTCACCGTCACCAAGGGGTGGTCAGAGGCCTACGGCATGTTCCTCGACGGCGAGGCGGACATGGTGCTCTCCTACACCACCTCCCCCGCCTATCACCTGATTGCCGAGAGCAAACCCCAGTACCGGGCGGCCGCGTTCGAGGAGGGTCACTACCGCCAGGTGGAAGTAGCCGCCAAGCTCAAGGGCGCCACACAGGGCAAACTGGCTGACCAGTTCCTGCAATTCATGGTGAGCCCCGCCTTCCAGAACGAGATCCCCGGCGGCAACTGGATGTATCCGGTGACAGACGTGGCGCTGCCCAAGGGGTTCGAACAGATGATCACCGTAGCTAAGCCACTCACCTTCAGCTCTGACGAGGTAGCCGCCAACCGCAAGGGGTGGATCCGCGAATGGCTGCAAGCCGTCACCCAGTGAGTTCAGGTCGTCGCACCCTCTGGTGGCTGCCCGGCAGTGCAGCCACCCTGGTCATCCTGCTGCTCTCCATTGGGCCGCTGGTCGCCCTGTTGTGGCAGGCGGGGGCCCTCTCCCCCCGCGCCCTGCTAGGCGATCCCTACCTGCGCCACGTGCTGGGTTTCAGCCTCTGGCAGGCACTGCTCTCCACCCTGCTGAGCCTGGGGCTTGCCATCCCGGTGGCCAGAGCCCTGGCGCGACGCCGTTTCACCGGACGCCGCCTGCTGCTCAAGCTGTTCGGTCTCTCCCTGGTGTTGCCGGTCATCATCGCCATCTTCGGCATGGTGGCGGTGCACGGTCGTCAGGGCTGGTTGCCGCAACTGCTGCACGGCCTGGGCCTGGATCCCGGCAACTATCTCTATGGCCTGTTCGGCATCCTGCTGGCCCATGTCTTCTTCAACATGCCGCTGGCCGCCCGCCTCATCCTGCAGAGCATAGAGAGCATCCCCGAGTCCTCCTGGCGCCTCGCCAGCCAGCTCGGCATGCGCTCCTCCCACATCTTCCGGCTGCTGGAGTGGCCGCTCATCCGCGGCATATTGCCGGGGCTCGCCAGCCTCATCTTCATGCTCTGCTTCACCAGCTTCACCACAGTGCTGGCGCTCGGGGGCGGCCCCAAGTCCACCACACTGGAGGTGGCCGTCTACCAGGCGCTGCGCTTTGACTTCGATCTCGCCACCGCTGGCGGGCTCGCCCTGGTGCAACTACTGCTGACCCTGGCCCTGCTCCTGCTGCAACACAAGCTGCAGACCACCCCGGCCAGTCGCCTCACCAGCCGTCGCCCCTGCCTGCGTCCCGACAGACACCAGAAGGGCAGCGCGCTGGTGGATGGCCTTGCCCTGACCATGGGGCTCGCCATCTTCCTGCCGCCCCTGCTGGCCATCGTGGTCGCCGGGTTCAACCCCGGTCTGCTGGCGGCGCTCGGCTCACCCCGGCTGTGGCAGGCAGGGGGACAGTCCCTGGGCATAGCCCTGGCGGCGGGCTCCCTGGCCACTTTGCTCGGCGCCGGGCTGCTGCTCACCAGCCGGCATCTGAGGGTGCGGGATCGCAAACGGCGGGCCGCCGCCCTGTGGGAGGCCAGCGGCTCCATGATCCTGATGATCCCGGCGGTGGTGCTCTCCACCGGCCTCTTCATCCTGTTCATGCCTTTCACCGACGTCTTTGCCCTGGGCCCCTGGCTGGTGGTGCTGGTCAACGCCCTGATGGCGCTGCCCTATGTGCTGCGCACCCTCTCGGCCCCCATGCAACTGGTGGTGCGCCAGTACGATCGGCTGGCGGACAGCCTGGGGGTGCGCGGCCTGCATCGCCTGCGCCTGGTGGAGTGGCCCCTGCTGCGCCGTCCGCTGGCCCTGGCCATGGCGCTCTCGATGATATTGTCCCTCGGGGATCTCGGGGCCATCGCCATGTTCGGCAGCCAGACGCTCACTACCCTGCCCTGGCTGCTCTATCAACAGCTCGGCAGCTACCGGCTGACCGAGGCGGCCGCCACCGCCCTGCTGCTGCTCACCCTCTGCTTCTCCCTGTTCTGGCTGGTGGAGCGGGGACTGGGAGGCAGACATGTGGATCACTGATCCCCGGCGGCATTGCCGCCTCCCTGCCCCCAGGATCCGCCCGGGCACGCCCCTTGGGCGCCACTTGGAGCAGTCACTCACGCTGCTTTTCATCAATTTTTCTTACTTGTTGTTCTATAAAACGACATTCAGGAGCCAAACATGCTGGTAATTGAGGAACTGGTCACCAGTTATCCCGACTGGCAGGTGACCTTCAGTGCGACCTTGCCCAAGGGGGAGATCACCGCCCTCATCGGTCCGAGCGGCGCCGGCAAGTCCACCCTGCTCGGCATGATCGCGGGCTTCGTGCCGGTGGAGTCGGGCACCCTCACCTTCGACGGCCAGGATCTGCTGTCACTGGGCCCCGCCGAGCGCCCGGTCACCACCCTGTTCCAGGATCACAACCTCTTCCTGCACCTGTCGGTGTTCGACAACATCGCCATCGGCCTGCATCCCGGCCTGCGCTTGAATCCGGCCCAGAAAAGGCAGGTGCAGGAGGCCGCTGACAAGGTGGGCCTGGGGGAGATGCTGACGCGCCTGCCGGAGCAGCTCTCCGGCGGCCAGCAGCAGCGGGTGGGGCTGGCCCGCGCCCTGGTGCGGGGCAGGCCGCTGCTGCTGCTGGACGAGCCCTTCTCGGCCCTCGATCCGGCCCTGCGCCGGGAGATGCTGGCGGAGGTCGCCCGCCTCGCCTGCGAGCAGGGCATCACCGTGCTGATGGTCTCTCACAACCCCGAGGATGCCCAGCTCATCGCCGATCAGGTGCTCTTCATCGACGCGGGACGCATCGCCTTGCAGGGCAAGCCGGATATCCTGCACAGCAGCGATCACCCCGGGCTGCTGCGCTACCTGGGCCGCGCTCTGGCGCCACAGTGAAGGGCTGACAAGCAGATGGTCTCTCCCTGTCGTTCCCAGGACGATGCCCAGCTCATCGCCGATCAGGTGCTCTTCATCGACGCGGGACGCATCGCCTTGCAGGGCAAGCCGGATATCCTGCACAGCAGCGATCACCCGGGGCTGCTGCGCTACCTGGGCCGACCGAGAGAGGCATGAGATAGGCGGGATCAAAAAAGGGGAAGCCGTCCGGCTTCCCCTTTCTCATGCAGAGATCCCGTCAAATCAGAGATTTTCCTCGGCGAACGAAGCCAGCCTGCTGCGCACCACCCCGTTCAGGAAGATGTTGGCACTGCCGTCGAAGTCCTTGAACCGCTCGACGATGTAGGTCAGACCCGAGGTCACCGGGCTCAGGTAGTTGGAGTCGATCTGAGCCAGGTTGCCGGAGCAGACGATCTTGGTCCCCTCCCCGCAGCGGGTGATGATGGTCTTGATCTGGGACGCGGTCAGGTTCTGGCACTCGTCCAGCAGCACGAAGGTGTTCTGGATGCTGCGCCCGCGCATGAAGTTGACCGATTTGAACTGGATATTGGCCTTCTCCATGATGTAGCTGAGCGACCCGCTCATGTTCTCGTCCTGCTTGTGCAGCACCTCCAGGGTGTCGGTCACCGCCGCCAGCCAGGGCATCATCTTCTCTTCTTCGGTGCCGGGCAGGAAGCCGATGCTCTCGGCAATTTCCGGGGTATTGCGGGTGACGATCACCTTCTCGTAGATCCCCTTCTCGATCACCAGCTCCAGCGCCGCCGCCATGGCGAGCAGGGTCTTGCCGCAGCCCGCCGGGCCAGTCAGGATCACCAGGTCGATGTGCGGATCCAGCAGGGCATCCAGCGCCATGCCCTGATAGACGTTCTTGGGATGCACCCCCCAGGCCTTGCGGGACATCAGCCGCTCGCGGCCGAGATCTTTCAGGCGGATCTTGTTGCCGTCGTGGCTCAGTACCCGCGCGGCAAAGAAGTTCTCCTCGTCCAGCAGGTACTGGTTGACGTGGACTCCCTCCAGCAGGTTGGCATCGATGACGTGGACCGTATCGCGGCCATGGGTTTCGCTGTCGCACTCGCCGACCCGCTCCCAGAAGCTGCCGGGCACCACCTGGAAGCCCTTGGCGAGCAGGCGGATGTCGTCGATGAGCTGGTCGCTGCGGTAATCCTCCACATGGGCAAGACCTGCTCCCTTGGCCTTGAGGCGCATGTTGATGTCTTTGGTGACCAGCACCACCTGACGCTTCATCTCGTGCTTTTGCAGGTAGAGGGCGGCGTTGATGATGCGGTTGTCCGCCTCCTTGTCGGTGAACACCTCGGCATCCTGGGGCAGATGGTGATCGCTGAAGATGGAGATACGGCCGCTCGCCTCGCCGGCCAGTGCCACTCCTTGCACTATCTGCTCCGGAGTCGCATCGCGGAAAACATCTTCCAGGGCACGGATGGCGATGCGGGCATCACGGCTGACGTCCTTCTGGCGATCCTTGATGTTGTCGAGCTCTTCGAGCACCGTCATGGGGATGAGCACGTCGTGCTCTTTGAAGGAGTAGATGGCGAGGGGTTCGTGAAGCAGAACGTTGGTATCCAGGATAAACAGCTTTCGGTCCGTGTTGTCCATAAGCATCCTCCTTGGCACTGAAGGTGCCACGTGTGTGAATCTCAGATGTCATTGAAACCACACGGCCGTGACAGTTTTATTACCCCCAACGCTACGCCCGAATTTACCGGTGCGCAACAAATCGCTGCCATCATGGGCGTCGTTCGAACATAAAATCAGCAACGAAAAGGCCGGCATGTTGCCGGCCTTTGGTGGCAATCAGCCCCTCAACCGCACTTGGAATCCCCGCAATTGAGACAGGTCATGCAGCCATCCTTTTGCACCAGCGCCTTGGTGTGGCACTTGTAGCAGAGCGCGGCACTGGGTGGGAAACCGCTGCCCGCCGGCTGCTCTTCTGCCTGTTGCTGTGCCTGCAATTGCGCCTGCTTCTCGGCCAGGAACGCCTGCTGGTGCTCGTCCAGCCCAGGCACCTTGAGCATGCCGATCTCGGTGAGATGGGTTTCGATCACGTTGCCAATTTCGGCGATGAGCGAAGGCACGTACTTGCCCTTGTTCCAGTAGCCCCCCTTGGGATCGAACACGGAGCGCAACTCCTCCACCAGAAAGGTGACGTCCCCTCCCTTGCGAAACACCGCCGAGATGATGCGGGTCAGCGCCACTATCCACTGATAGTGCTCCAGGCTCTTGGAGTTGATGAAGATCTCGAACGGGCGCCGGGTCTCGTGCACCGTGCCCTCGTTAAGAATGATGTCGTTGATGGTGATGAACAGCGAGTGCTCGGAGACGTGCTCCGGCGTCTTCAGCTTGTAGGTGGTGCCCATCAACCGTTCCGGGCGCAGCACGGTTTCATGCATGTGCACCACGTCATCCTGGGGCGTCGGCGCATCTTGCGGCTCATCCCGGGTTTTTACCTTGTAGGCGACGATTTTTCTGTCGATCTTCTTGACCATGTCTCGTCCTCAGAACTTGCCGTAATAGCCTTCTTTCAAGGCGTCATAAAGGTTGGCGGCGGTGTGCAGCTCGCCATCGTATTCGATCTCCTCGTTCCCCTTCGCCGTGATGACGGTGCCATCCTCCAGGGTGAACTCGTAACTTGTGTTCTCCAGATCCTTCTCCTTCACCAGCACGCCCTGGAAGGCGGCCGGGTTGAAGCGGAAGGTGGTACAGCCCTTGAGGCCGGAGTCCGAGGCATAGAGGTAGATATCCTTGAACTGCTCGAACGGAAAATCGGTCGGCACGTTGGCGGTCTTGGAGATGGAGGAGTCGATCCAGCGCTGAGCCGCCGCCTGGATATCCACGTGCCCGGTCGGCGTGATGTCGTCCGCGGTAATGAAGTAATCCGGCAGGCGGCTACCCTCCTCCTCGGCATAGGGCATGGCGGCCGGGTTCACCAGCTCTCTATAGGCCAGCAGCTCGAAGGAGTAGACATCCACGCTCTCCTTGCTCTTCTTGCCCGGTTTGATGACATTGCGGCTGTAGTGGTGGGCAAAGCTCGGCTCGATGCCGTTGCTGGCGTTGTTGGCGAGCGACAGGGAGATGGTACCGGTCGGCGCTATGCTGCTGTGGTGGGTGAAGCGTCCACCCACCTCGGCCAGCTCGGCTACCAGAGCGGGATCCACCTCGGCCACCTGCTGCATATAGCGGCTGTAGCGGGCATGCAACACCTTGCCCTTCACCTTGTCGCCGAGCTTGATGCCATCTGCCGCCATTTCGGGGCGCAGACGCAGCATCTTGCCGGTGACTTCGAACTCCTGCTCCATGATGGGGGCCGGCCCCTTCTCCTTCGCCAGACGCAGAGACTCCTGCCAGCCGGTCATCGCCAGCTCCTGGGAGACCTGTTCGGTGAAGGCGACGGAGGCCGCAGAGCCGTACTTGATGCGCAGCATGGTGAGGGTCGAGCCCAGCCCCAGGAAGCCCATGCCGTGGCGACGCTTGGCGGTGATCTCCTCGCGCTGCTTGGCCAGCGGCAGCTGGTTTATCTCCACCACGTTGTCGAGCATGCGGGTGAAGATGGCCACCACCTTGCGAAACGCGGGCTAGTCGAAGGCGGCCTGCTCGGTGAAGGGATCGCGCACGAAGGTGGTCAGGTTGACCGAGCCCAGCAGGCAGGCCCCATAGGGCGGCAGAGGCTGTTCACCGCAAGGGTTGGTGGCACGGATCTCTTCGCAGAACCAGTTGTTGTTCATCTGGTTCACCTTGTCGATCAGGATGAAACCGGGCTCCGCATAGTCGTAGGTAGAGGTCATGATGACGTTCCACAGCTTGCGCGCGGGCAGGGTCTTGTAGACCTTGCAGGCCACCTGGCCCAGCTCGTTGATCACCACACCCTCCTTGTTGGGCCAGTCCGCCCAGACCACCCTCGCAGGGTCATCCAGCGCGATGCCATCCTGCTCCACCTCCTTGGCGGTGTAGGGGAAGATCAGTTGCCAGGGGGCATCCTCCTTCACCGCACTGACGAACTCTTCGGTGATGAGCAGGGAGAGGTTGAATTGACGCAGGCGACCATCCTCCCGCTTGGCCTGGATGAACTCGACGACATCGGGGTGACGGATATCCATGGTGCCCATCTGGGCGCCACGACGGCCACCGGCAGAGGAGACGGTAAAGCACATCTTGTCGTAGATATCCATGAAGGAGAGCGGCCCCGAGGTATAGGCCCCCGCTCCCGAGACGAAGGCTCCGCGCGGTCGCAGGGTCGAGAAGTCGTAACCGATGCCGCAACCCGCCTTCAGGGTCAGCCCCGCCTCGTGCACCTTGCCGAGGATATCGTCCATCGAATCCTCAATGGTGCCGGAGACGGTGCAGTTGATCGTGGAGGTCGCCGGCTTGTGCTCAAACGCCCCGGCGTTGGAGGTGATACGGCCCGCCGGAATGGCACCATTGCGCAGGGCCCACAGGAAGGGTTCATACCAGGTGTCGGGTTCGCGCTCCTGCGCAGCCAGCGCGCGAGCGACACGCTGGTAGGTCTCGTCGATGGAGCCGTCGATGGGGGCGCCATCCTTGCTCTTGAGACGATACTTACTGTCCCAGATCTCGAGAGACGTCTCCTGCAGAGGGATCTGGCGGCTGGCGGTGACGCCCTCCTGTACCGGAATGGATTTAGCCATGGTCAATCAACCTCCTGTGAATGGGGTAATATCGTGACAAAAATACTACCAGTAGTGAATTTAAGAACTCAAAGCACAATATATTGTGATTTATCCGTCATAAGGGCGCCGATTCTATCCTAAAAAAATGCCCCGGCCAGCAGATTTCTGGGCCAGGGCATTTAACCGGTTCAATTTCCGAGAGATTTAAAGCGAGAGACTATCTCAGGGTTTCTTGACGTATACGCTCGGTGTCTCACCCGCCATATTCAGATAGAACTCATAGACGCCATCCGCCTCGGGCGAGAACTTCATGTCCTCATACTTGGAGCACGGGTTGACCGGTACAGGTTCCCCGCCGAGCACGGCAACGCCATCGCTCGGGCTCTTGTAACCGAAGTTGGTGCCACAACTCCAGCCGGAGTCGGCAAACTTGAACTTGTAAGGAGCCCACTCTTTCTTGAGCGTCCCCTTGGCCATGTAGAGCTTGTCGGCAACCTTGACGACCTTGCTTTCGTCGGTGGCCATCCAGTCGTTCATCTCACCACGCAGGTAGATGGACTTGCCGCCGAAGTCGCTGTTGTCCGCCGCTGCCTGCTCTGCACCACCATTGGATGCGCAACCGCCTAATACCAGGGTTCCCGCCGCCAGCATCATCGTTACTGTTCTTTTGAACATGTGTCCATTCCTCAAATTATTGTGATTCCTTGGTCCATCGATGTGGACCCGGGAATTAAACCAGAGCAGGCATGAGAAGAAAGGTAGAAGCATCACATTCTGTGCTTTTTATATCCAGAATGCAGGCTTTCGAATAGATATTGAACAGATACGGGCCACAAACAAGTCGATATTGGCTGGGATGATGAATGCGAGTATCAGAAAACACGGCGGGAAACAGCACCATAGTGCCCGCTTGCCCTCCAGTGAGTGCTGAATTTCAGGCAATAAAAAACCCCGCTCGAGTGAGCGGGGTTTCTTGTATTGGGTGCCTGGCAGTGTCCTACTCTCGCATGGCGAATGCCACACTACCATCGGCGCTACAGCGTTTCACTTCTGAG